>NZ_JBIGIA010000030.1:0-26170 GCF_043555975.1 Pelomonas nitida
CCAGCACGGAGGACCCGCCAACGCATCAGGACTAGACTTATCCACAGATGGCCGTCATCGCGACGGCCTCCGCCCCCTGGTCAAGATTCAATCGGCGCGGGTGGTCAAAGTTCGGTCGGCGCCAACAAGGAGGGCATCCACGGATGCCAGCGAACACGAAAATCCGCTAAGTGCTTGATTTTTCAGTGCTTTGCGGACGTCTGCGAACGCCTGCGAACGATCTGGTGGTGGAGAGGAGGAGGATCGAAAACGAACTGCCAAGCCGCATCAGTGCTCGCGATCTCGTTCCACGCGGAGCCGAGTTACTGCGCAAGTTACTGCATGCCGCGCGTTGCGTAGATTTCCACGGAGTTCCATCCTCTCCACTGTGAGCCAGGTGCGGCAATCGAGGGGCCGTAAGACACACCTGCGACCGGGCCCTGAATTGCACGCTGTTTGACGGACATCAAACCGTAGCGGGCTGTCGGCTTCAAAAATGTGCATATGAAATGCATATTAAGGAGCAAGCATGACGCTGATCACCTACGGTAACCGAATCGACCTGCGGCCCCTGGCGCCTCAGGAAAGGCTTCCACGGGTCTTCAACGCCATCCGTGCGCTGGGCGACGGTGAGGGCATGGAACTCGTCAACGACCAGGACCTGCGGTCGCTGTACTCGCCGTTCCTCGCTGAACAGTCAGGGCGCTTCTCCTGGGAAGACCTCATCCACGGTCCCGACGTCTGGCGCGTGCGCATCACCCGGCTCGCCGGCCATGGCGAAGGCGGCTGCTGCGGCTTCTGCGGCGGCGCCTGAACGACAACTGCACATCCACAAAGGCACATCATGAAATCGACACGCAGGCTCTGGCGCTGGCTGGGGCTGATCTTCGTCCTGTCGTTCGGGGCCCTGGGCTATCTGGGCTGGCAGATCTATCTCTTTGCGCCGCCCATCCCGAAGCAGGTCGTCACGACCGAGGGCGAGCTGCTGTTCACCGGCGAGCAGATCCAGCTCGGCCAGCAGGCCTGGATGTCGGCTGGCGGCCAGCAGCTGGGCACGGTCTGGGGTCATGGCGCCTATGTGGCGCCGGACTGGTCGGCCGACTGGCTGCACCGCGAGGCGGTGGCGCTGACGGCGCGGCGCGATGCCGGCGACGCCGACGCGACGGCCGCGCGTGTGCGCGCCGAGATGCGCCGCAACACCTATGACGACACGACCGGCATCGTGAAGGTGTCGCCGCAGCGCGCCGCCGCCATCCGCGAGGTCGCTGCCCACTACGACGGCCTGTTCGGCAGCGATCCCGCTCTCGACACGCTGCGCGAGCAGTACGCGATGACGCCCGGCACGCTGCCCGATGCGCAGCAGCGCCAGGCGCTGACGGCGTTCTTCTTCTGGAGCGCCTGGGCCGCGACGACGGACCGGCCCGGCGAGGCCGGCCTGTCCTACACCAGCAACTGGCCGCACGAGCCGCTGGTGGGCAACACGATGAGCGCGTCGGCGGCGATGTGGTCCATGGTCAGCATCATCCTGCTGCTCGCCGGCATCGCGGCCATGCTGTGGCTGCACAAGGGCGACGCGCACGAGGAAGCCGCCGAGGTGCCCCAGGCCGACCCGTTGCTGGGTGCGCGCGCCACGCCATCGATGAAGGCCACGCGCAAGTACTTCTTCGTCGTCATCGCGCTGATGCTGCTGCAGATCGCGATGGGCATCGTCACGGCCCACTATGCGGTGGAGGGCCAGTCCTTCTTCGGCTTCCCGCTGGCCGACCTGCTGCCCTACACCGTCAGCCGCACGGTGCACACGCAGGTGGGCATCTTCTGGATCGCCACCGCCTGGCTGGCCACCGGCCTGTACGTCGCGCCGCTGCTGTCGGGGCGCGAGCCGAAGCTGCAGAAGCTCGGCGTGGACCTGCTGTTCTGGGCCCTCGTCATCGTCGTGCTGGGCTCGACCGCCACCGGCTGGCTGGGCACGCTGCAGCACCGCGGCATCGACTTCAGCTTCTGGTTCGGCAACCAGGGCCTGGAGTTCACGAGCATGGGCCGCTTCTGGCAGATCCTGCTGTTCATCGGCCTGCTGTTCTGGGTCGCGCTGCTGGGCCGCGCGCTGTGGCCGGCGCTGAAGAAGCCGTCGGAAACGCGTGGCCTCATCGCCATGGTCTTCCTGTCGGCCACCTGCATCGGCGGCTTCTACGCGACCTCGCTCACCTGGGGCCAGCACACCCACTACTCCATGATCGAGTACTGGCGCTGGTGGCTGGTGCACCTGTGGGTGGAGGGCTTCTTCGAGGTCTTCGCCACCGCCGTCGTCGCGCTGATCTTCACCAACCTGGGCCTCATCCGCGCCGCGTCGGCCAACCGGGCCATCGTGGCCGAGACCATCGTCTTCCTGTTCGGCGGCATCCTGGGCACGCTGCACCACCTGTACTGGACGGGCACGCCCACGTCGGTCATTGCCGTCGGCGCCGTCTTCTCGGCGCTGGAGGTCGTGCCGCTGACGCTGATCGGCCTGGAGGCGCTGCAGACGTATCGCCGCTCCAAGGGCGTGGCCTGGCTGGGCGCCTACAAGTGGGTGATCCTGAGCTTCGTCGCCGTGGGTTTCTGGAACACGGTGGGCGCCGGCCTGCTGGGCTTCGCGATCAACCCGCCGGCCTCGCTGTACTACGTGCAGGGCCTGAACATGACGGCGGCCCACGGCCACGCGGCGCTGTTCGGCGTCTACGGCATGCTGGGCATAGGCCTGATGCTGTTCTGCCTGCGTGGGCTCTATGAGCGCCACCTGCACGCCGACAAGTTCCTGAAGCCCGCCTTCTGGAGCCTGAACATCGGTCTGGCGATGATGGTCTTCATGTCGCTGCTGCCGGCCGGCATCTACCAGGCCCATGCCAGCATCACGAAGGGCCTCTGGTATGCGCGTTCGCCGGAGGTCATGCACTCGCCACTGATGGAGGCCTTCGTGTGGCTGCGCGTGCCAGGCGATATCGTGTTCGCTGCCGGCAGCGCCTTCCTGGCCTGCTACGCCCTCTGGCTGCTGCGCCGCCCGGCGCGCCAGCCGCTGCCGGCGGGGGCGGCCGTGGAGACCCGATGAAGCTCACCGCCTTCACCGACTACAGCCTGCGCGTGCTGATCTACCTCGCCACCGAGCCCGACCGCCGGGCCACGGTGGGCGAGATCTGCGCGGCCTTCGACATCAAGCCCAACCACCTCACCAAGGTCGTCCACCACCTGGCCCGCTGCGGCTGGGTGGCCACGCTGCGCGGCAAGGGCGGCGGCCTGGTGCTGGCCCTGCCGGCCGAGCAGATCGGCATCGGCCGCGTCGTGCGCGACACCGAGGGCGCCGCCCGGCCGGCCGAGTGCTTCGGCGCCGAGCCCAGCCACTGCGCCATCGCGCCCAGCTGCCGCCTCAAGGGCGTGCTGGCCGAGGCGGTGGACGCCTTCCATGCCGTGCTGGACCGCTACACGCTGGCCGACATCAGCCGCAACCGAAAGGCCCTGGCCGGCGTGCTGCACTTCCACCGTGCGAGGGCGGCATGAAGCGCGAGGAGAACTACGCCTACGCCGGCCCCGACGCGCTGCGCGAGCCCATCCTGCAGGCGCTGCACCGCGTGGTGGACCCGGAGGTGGCGATGAGCATCGTCAACGTCGGCCTGGTCTATGCGGTCACGGTGACGGATGAGCGCCTGCATGTGGTGATGACGATGACGTCGGCCGCCTGCCCGGTGACCGACGTCATCCTGGACGATGCGCAATGCGAGCTGGAGAGCATCGCGCCGCCCGCCATGACCGTGGACATCGAGCTGGTCTGGGAGCCGCCCTGGACCACCGACCGCATGAGCGCCAGCGCCAAGAAGTTCATGGGCTGGTGACGGGGCCGCCATGCGCAAGCGTCCGTTGAAATGGCCCCTGCTGCCGCTGGCCGCTGCCGTGCCGCTCGCGCTGCTGGCCGGCATGGCCGGCGGCCTGCTGCGTGCCGGCGTGGCGCTGCCGTCCGCGGGCGACTGGCTGGGGCAGGCGGCGGTGGCGCATGGGTTGCTGATGATCTGCGCCGTGCTCGGCACCGTCATCGGCGTGGAGCGTGCCGTGGCGGTGAAGCACCCGCTGTGCTTCGCCGGCCCGCTGGCCTCGGCGGCGGCGGGCATCGCGCAGCTGGGCGGGGCAGGGCGGCTGGCCGCAGGGCTGGTCGTCGCGGCGGCGCTGGCCTTCGTGGCCGTCAACGTCGTCATCGTGCGCCGCCAGCGCGCGGCCCACACGACCCTGCTGCTGGTCGGCGCGGCCTGCTGGGCCGTGGGCAGCCTGGCGCATGCGTTCGGCCTGGGCGGCGCGCTGCCCTGGTGGTTCGCCTTCCTGGTGCTGACCATCGCCGCCGAGCGGCTGGAGATGACGCGGCTGATGCGGCGCCAGCCGGGCGCGGTGGTGGCGCTGCACGCCATCCTCGCGGCGCTGCTGGCGGGCGCGGCGCTGCACGACGCGTTGTACGGCCTCGCGCTCGCGGCCCTGGCCCTGTGGCTGCTGGCCTTCGACATCGCCCGGCGCACCGTGCGCGCGCAAGGCCTGGCGCGCTACATGGCCGTGTGCCTGCTGGCCGGCTATGCCTGGCTGCTCGTGGCCGGCGCCGCCTGGGCCGCCACGTCACTGGGCTGGCCGTGGCGGGACGCGGCGCTGCACGCGCTGGGCCTGGGCTTTGTCACCAGCATGGTGTTCGGCCATGCGCCCGTCATCCTGCCCGCCATCGCCGGCGTCAAGCTGGCCTTCGGCTGGCCCTGGTATCTGCCGCTGTTGCTGCTGCATGCGTCGCTCGCGCTGCGGTTGCTCGGCGGCCCCGGCCTGCTCGCCGCCGGAGCGGCAGGCAATGCGCTGGCCATTGCCGCCTTCGCCGCCGTCGTGGCCGGCGCGGCGCTGGCCTGGCGCCTCAAGTTCAAGGACTCCCATGGCACTGATCCGTCTTGAAGAATCGCCGCGCGCGCCGCGCAGCGGCTTCGCGCTCTTCGCGCTGGGCTTCCGGCCCTTCTACCTGCTGGCCAGCGTGTTCGCGGCGCTGTCCGTGCCGCTCTGGGCGCTGCAGTTCAGCGGCCTGCTGGGCCATGCCTATCTCGCCGGCCCGCTGTGGCATGCGCACGAGATGTTGTTCGGCTTCACGCTGGCCGTCATCGTCGGCTTCCTGTTCACCGCCGGCCACAACTGGACGCAACTGCCCACGCCCAGCGGCTGGCTGCTCGCCGCGCTGGCGCTGCTGTGGGTGGCCGGCCGCGTGCTGGTGCTGACTCCGTTCGCGGTGGCGGCAGCGGTCGTCAACGTCGTCTTCCCGCTGGCCGCCGCCGGCGCGCTGGCCGTGCCCTTCATCCGGGCGCGGAACCAACGCAACTACTTCTTCATCGGGCTGTTGCTGCTGCTGGCGGTGGCGGCCGGCGCCATCCACCTGGGCCAGCTCGGCCTCGTCGATGCCACCGTGCTGCCAGGCACGCAGCTGGCGCTGGACGTGGTGCTCTTCATCCTTGTCGTTATGGGCGGGCGCGTGATCCCCATGTTCACCAACAACGGCGTGCCCGGCACGCAGGCCGCGCGCCGGCCGCATCTGGAGAAGCTGGCGCTCGGCAGCGTGCTCGCGCTGGGCGCGGTGGACCTGATGGGCCTGTCCGGCTGGCCTGCTGCGGCCGTGGCGGTGCTGGCGGGCCTGGCCCACGCCGGGCGGCTGGCGCTGTGGCAGCCCTGGCGCACGCGGCGCGTGCCCCTGGTGTGGGTGCTGCATGCGGCCTATGCCTGGATTCCTGTGCACTTGCTGCTGCGCGCGGGCGCCGAGCTGGGCTGGGTGATGCCGTCGCTGGCCGTGCATGCGCTGGCCGTGGGCGCCGTGGGCGGCCTCGTCATCGGCATGATGACGCGCACCGCGCGCGGCCACACCGGCCGGCCGCTGCGGGCCGATCGCTACGAGGTGGCCTGCTACGTCGCGGTGCTGCTGGCGGCACTGGTGCGCGTAGGCCTGCCGCTGCTGAACCCGGCGTGGACCGTGCCGGCCGTGCAGGCCTCGGCCACGCTGTGGTCGCTGGGCTTCGGCCTGTATGCCGTGCGCTACTGGCCGGTGCTGTCGCGGCCGCGCCTCGACGGTCGGCCGGGTTGAGCCTCATGGACTACTTCACCATCAAGGCCATCCACCAGGGCGCGGTCGCGCTGTCCATTGCCGGCTTCGCGCTTCGGGGCGCGGCGGCATTGCTGGGCGCGCGGTGGGCGGCCAGCCGCGCCGCGAAGACGCTGCCGCATCTGGTTGACTCGGTGCTGCTGCTGTCGGCGCTCGCGCTGGCCTGGACGCTGCGGCTGTCGCCTCTGCAGGCGCCGTGGCTGCTGGCCAAGATCATCGGCCTGCTGGTCTACATCGGGCTGGGCGTGGTCGCGCTGCGGCCCGGCCGGCGGCTGGCGCTGCGTGCCGCAGCCTGGCTGGGTGCGCTGGCCGTCGTGGGTTGGATGGTGAGCGTCGCCGTGACGAAGAGCCCGTTCGGCTTTCTGCAACTCTGGCTGTTGGCCGGTACTTGAGCTGCATCAAGGCCTGGCGATCTGCGGCGCTACAGCATGCCGTCTCCAACCTTCTCCCGCTGTCATCATGACCCTGCCTGACTACTTCGACGCCGTACCCCGTCTGCGCGTGCAGGATCCTCTCGCCCGCCTGCTGGGCAGTGCCGACGACGGCCTGCTGGAATACGGTTTCGGCGACGCCGTGCGCCTGACCGGCCATGCCTGCCCGACCGTGGCCAGCGCCTACTGGCTGACCTATCTGGCGCTGGAGCATCTCTACCCTGGCAGCTTGCCGCAGCGCGGCGGCATCCAGGTCGAGTTCCGCGACGACGCGCGCTCGGGCAGCAGCGGCGTGGTCGCCACGGTCGTGCAACTGCTGACGGGCGCGGCCGGTGGCTCGGGCTTCAAGGGCCTGGGCGGGCGTTTCGGCCGCGCCGGGCTGCTGCGCTACAAGCCCGAGCTGCTGACGCTGCTGCGCTTCACGCGCCGGGACACGCGCGAGGCGGTGGATGTGGGCGTGGACCTGATGAACGTGCCCGCGGACCCGCGACTGCAGCCGCTGCTGGAGCTGTGCATTGCCGGCAAGGCCGGCGCCGATGAGCAGCAGCGCTTTTGCGTGCTGTGGCAGGAGCGCGTGCGCCATCTGCTGCTGGACTGTGCGCGCGATCCGGCCGTCTTCACGCTGCGCCCCGTGAGGCGCCATGCCGCTGCCGACGCCATGGCCAGCTGAACTCAAGCGGGCGGGGCCGTCGTGTCGCCCTCGCTGGCCGGGGCGTCCATGCCCCAGTCCTGCCAGTCGTCGCCGAACAGCTCGCTCGGGTGCGGCGTGGCGATGCTGCCGTTGCCGCATTGCAGCGAGGTGCTGCGCGGGCTGGACACCGCCCAGCGCGCAGGCTTCGAGCGCATCAAGGTCAACATGGTGGTGCGGCGCGCCGTCAACGACGGCGAGTGCCTGCCATTGGCCGAGCATTTACGCGGCAGCGGCCTGGTGCTGCGCTTCATCGAGTTCATGGATGCCGGCCGCCACAACGGCTGGCGGCGCGACGAGGTGCTGCCCAGCGCCAAGCTGCGCGCGCGCATCGCCGCACGCTGGCCGCTGCTGCCGTTGCCGGCCACGCGTGCCGGCGAGACGGCCGAGCGCTGGCGCTACATGGACGGGGCGGGCGAGATCGGCTTCATCAGCAGCGTCAGCCAGGCCTTCTGCGGCGACTGCACGCGCGCGCGGCTGACGGCCGACGGCCATCTCTACACCTGTTTGTTCGGCGCTACCGGCCACGACCTGCGCCCGCTGCTGCGCGGCGCGCATGGCAGCGAGACCCTGCTGCGTGAGCGCCTGGCCGACATCTGGACGCAGCGCAGCGATGCCTACTCCGAACAACGCGAGCGCCTGAGCGTCATCCGCATCGAACGGGCCGACATGCATGTGCTCGGTGGATAGGGCCGCGCCGGCCTGGCGCGCAGCTCGGCTGCTGAGCGCACCGCACCGGCTGGGTTTTGCCGTGGGCGCCGCGGCCATGGGCCTGCTGGCCCTGTGGTGGCTGGGCGTGCTGCTGGCCCGGCACCTGGGTGTCGCGCTGCCCTGGGCCGTTGCACCCGGGCTGGCACATGGTCTGCTGTTCACGCTGGGCTTCATGCCGGCCTTCATGGCCGGCTTCCTGTTCACGGCAGCGCCCCGCTGGCTGGGTCGGCCCGCTCTGGACGCGCACGTGCTGCTGACGGCGCTGGCGCAGTGGGCAGCGGGCTGGCTGCTCGTCCTCGTGGGCGTGCATGCAGGCCCCTGGCTGGCCGCGCTGGGCATGGCCACCGCCGCTTGCGGCTGGCTGCGTCTAAGCCTGCGCTTTGCAACGCTGCTGCGGGCGCCCGGCGCGCATGCGCGCTGGCTGCTGCTGGCCTGCTTGGTCGGCGTGGCGGCCATGCTGCTGGCCTGCCTGTCGCTGCTGGAGGCCGACACGGTGCTGCTGCGCGCCGCGCTGCGGCTGGGGCTGTGGGGCTTCATCGTGCCGGTGTTCGCCGTCGCCTCCCATCGCTTGCTGGCGCTGGCCGGTGCGGCCGCGCTGCCCATGGCCGGCGGCCTGGTGCTGGCCGCCGCCGCAGACGTGGGCGGCCTGCCGCCCTGGCTGCTGGCGCCGCCGCTGGCGGCGGCCTCGCTGGCCCTGCTGGCCCCGGCGCTGCGCGCGCTGCTGCTGGGCCGCCTGGCGGGCGAGTCGCGGCGGCTGCTGGCCATGCTGCAGGGCGGCTTCGCCTGGCTGGGGCTGGCGATGGGCCTGCAGGCCGTCTCGCTGGCGCTGCAGGCGGCGGGCCGGGCCGGCCTGGGCGCGACGCCGCTGCATGCGCTGACGCTGGGCTGGCTGGGCTGCACGCTGATGGCCATGGTCACGCGTGTCGCGGCCGGGCACAGCGGCCGGCCGCTGGCCATCGACCGCCTGGGCTGGGCGCTGTACAGGCTGCTGCAGCTGGGCGTGCTGCTGCGCGTGGCGGTGGCGCTGGGGCTCACGGCCGGCCTGCTGCCCGCCGCCGCGCTGTGGGCGGCGGTGGCTACCGCCTGGGCCTGGCGCCAGGGCGGCTGGCTGGGCCGCCCGCGCGTGGATGGGCGGCCGGGGTGAGCATGGACGGCGCGGCCATCGAGCGCTGCCTGCGGCGCCTGCCGCTGTTCAGCGAGATAGCCCCGGCCTCGCTGCAGCGCCTGGCCGCCGCAACGCGGCTGCGCGCGCTGGAGCGCGGCGCCTTCGCGCTGTGCGCGGGTGATGCCTGCGAGGCCTTCTTCGTCAACCTGGGCCCGCCGGTCAAGCTCTTCGTGCTGGCGCCCAATGGCAACGAGAAGGTCATCGAGCTGATCGGGCCCGGCCAGAGCTTTGCCGAGGCGCTGATGTTCCTGGGCCGCCCCAGCCCGGTGAACGCGCAGGCGCTGGGCGACACGCAGCTGCTGGTGCTGCCGCGCGAGGCCGTGCTGCAGGCCATGGCGGCCGACCAGCGCTTGGCGTTGCACATGCTGGCCGGCCTGAGCCGGCGGCTGCACGGCCTGGTGAGCGACGTGCAGGCCTATGCGCTGCAGTCGGGCCTGCAGCGCGTCATCGGCTACCTGCTGCGCGATGCCGGCGACGACGATGGCGCCTGCACGGTGGAGCTGCCGGTCAGCAAGGCGACGCTGGCGTCGCGCCTGTCGCTGACGCCGGAGTACTTCTCGCGCGTGCTGCGCGAACTGGAGGACGGCGGGCTGCTGCGCGTGGACGGGCGCCGCATCCTGATCGCCGACGTGCAGCGGCTGGCCAACTACCCGCTGAACAGCAGGCCCTGATCGCGCGGCTGCTCGATGCGCAGCGGCAGGCAGTGGTCGGGCGCCGGCGCCAGCGCGGTCTCGGCCAGGCGTTCGCGCCAGGGCTGGGCCTCCAGCTGCGTCGTCGTGCGCAGCACCACGCTCAGCCGCCAGGGCCAGTCTGCCGTGCCCGCGCCCTGCACGACGCGGTCCACGTCGTGCTGCGCGTGCAGCCAGTCCCGCAGGGCGGTGTCGGGCTGCAGCCCTTCCCACAGCGCCAGCAGGCCCGCCTGGGCCACGGGTGGGGGCGGCGGCTTCAGCACCAGGCCGTCGATCTGGCCGCTGCGCCGCCACGCGCCCAGGTGCGCGAGCACGCGGTGTTCGCTGCAGCCCAGCTGCTTGCCGCAGTCGGCAAAGGGCTTGGCGCTCAGCGGCAGCCCCTGCTCCACGCTGGCGGCCAGCTGCGGGTGGTCGCAGCACAGCGTGGCGTCGGCGGGCAGCACGCGCAGGCGCAACCGCGCCACGGGCGGCTGCGGCAGCCGCTCCAGTTGGCGCTGCAGCGCGGCTTCTTCCAGCACCTCGATCTCGGCCCAGGTGCTGGGGTTGCTGGCGGGCGCGTGCTCGATGCGGTAGCAGCCGGGCAGCGCCGCCAGCGCGCGCGTGAAGCCGGCCGGCGCATCGAAGGCCAGCCGCCAGTGCTCGCGCCGCAGCATGGGGCCCCAGCGCACGCGCACGGGCAGTAGGGCGCCGCGCTGCTGCAGTTCGCGGCACACGGCGATCAGCTCGCGCGGCGTGGCGCCGCTGCGCGCGGCCATCAGGCGGAACGGCGAGGGATGCAGCGGGAAGTCCTGCTGCCAGCCGTGGATCAGCGTTTGGCGCAGGCCGGCGCAGCAGCTGGGCGCGGTCGCGGAGGCGGGGTGGGACATGGTGCGCCATGCTGACCCCGCGACCGCGATGCGGCCTTGATCTGGTTCAAGTCGGGCCGGTGCGCCGTTTGACCGGCGTCAAGGTTGTTGCTGCGCGGGCGCGCCGACGTGCAGGACCAGCCCCTGCTGGCCGCGCCGCGCGGGCAGTTCGGCGCTGCTCCAGTCGCCCGGCTGGCGCGTGGCCTGGCCCGACAGGCTGATGCGCGCCTGCACGGTGACGCGTTCGAAGCGCGACGGCGGCCGCTCGGGGGACATGGCGTGGCGGTCGTCGATGGCGACCTCGGCCGGCAGCTCGCTGGCGCGCAGGCGCAGCACGGCGGCGGGCATGCGCTCTCCCGCCGGGCGCACGACGACGAAAACCGTGGCCTGCGGCGGCAGGCGCGCGGCGAGTGCGGCGTCTACCGTGATGCGGGCGCCGAGCTGCGCGGCGGCGGGCGGGTTGGTGGGCGCGGTCGGTGCCGGCTCGGCCAGCCGCTGCAGGTCGGCCTCGACGCGCAGCGCCAGCGGCGAGCCGGGCTCCAGCAGGCCCAGCAGGCGCTGCCAGTGCTGGCGCGCGTCGCCCACGTCGCCACGGCGCAGCGCGCTCGCGCCGGCCAGCGCGAGGGCCTTGGGCTGATCGGCCTGCAGCGCCAGCGCGGCGGCGATGGCCTGCTGCGCCGGGCCGCCAAGCTCGCCTCCCTGCGTGGAGGCCAGCGCATCGGCGAGGTCGGCGTGCAGCCGCGCCAGCAGCCCGGCGGGCGCCTGCTGGCGCTCGGCGGCGGCAATGGCCTGACGGAACGACTGCACGGCGTCGTCGAAGTGCTCCATCGTCTCCTGCGAACGTGCCAGCACCAGCCAGCCCTGCAGGTCGTCGGGGTCGGTGCGCAGGCGTTCGGCCAGCTTCTGCACGGCGGTCTCGACCTGGGTGCCGCCGCTTTCGTGCATGGCCGGCTCGGCCCGCGCCAGCTCGGCCACGGCGCGCGGGTCGCCGGCGTGCAGGTAGAGCGCCAGCGCGGCCACGGGCAGCGCCACGCTGAGCAGCGCGGCGGGCAGGTGCCGGTGCCACGGGCCGTCGCACCGAGCGGGCGCCGGGCCGGCGGCGTCCAGGTCGTGCAGCAGCGCGAGCTGCAGTTCGTCCAGCGCCTGTTGGCGCTCGGCAGGGCTCAGGGCTTCCTGATCGAGCTCGGCGTGCTTGTGGCGGTAGAGCTCGCGCAGGCGCTGCCGTGCGTCGGCCGGCGCGTGGCCCGGCTCGCGCAGCAGCGGCCACAGCAGACCGGCCAGGGCCAGCAGCAGCAGCGTGAGGGCGACGGCCCATAGGGGCCACAGGGGCCAGAGCGTGGAGGTCATGCGTCCTCCCTGTCGAGCAGCCGGCGGGCGCGCTCGCGCTGTGCGTCGTCGAGTGGCTCGGCGGGCACGGCCTGGTTGCGCCGCCGCAGCGTGGCGACGAGGGCGGCGAGGCCGGCCAGGCCCAGCACGAAGGGCAGGCCCCACAGCAGCCACGTGGACGGCCGCAGCGGCGGCGTGTAGCGCACGAAGGCGCCGTAGCGCTGCTCGAAGAAGGCCAGCACATCGGCATCGCTGCGGCCGGCATGCAACTGCGCGCGGATCTCGCGGCGCATGTCGGTCGCCAGCGGTGCGTTGGACTCGGCGACGGTCTGGTTCTGGCAGACGACGCAGCGCAGTTGCGCGGCCAGCGCGGCCTCGCGGGCGTCGATGTCGGCGAGGGCGCCGGCGCTGCAGGCGAGCAGCGAGAGGCCGATCAGCAGCTGCCTCATTTCAGCGACCTCACGACGGGCATCAACTGGTCGCGCCACACCTCGGCCGTGACCGGCCCGGTGTGCCGATAGCGCACGCGGCCGGCGCCGTCGATGACGAAGGTTTCGGGCACGCCGTGCACGCCGAAGTCCATGCCCACGCGGCCGTCGGCGTCCACCGCCGAGGCGAGGTAGGGGTTGCCGACCTGCTCCAGCATGGCGCGCGCCGGGCCGTCGCGGTCCTTGTAGTTCAGGCCGAACAGCGCCACGCCGTCGCGCGTGGACAGCACCTTCAGCGCCGGCAGCTCGCTGCGGCAGGGCTCGCACCAGGAGGCCCACACGTTCAGCAGCCAGACCTGCCCGCGCATCTGGGCGGTGTCCAGGCGGCGGCTCGCGTCGTGCAGCAGCGGGCGGTCGATGGCGGGGGCGGGTTGGTCGATCAACGCCGAGGGCAGGGCGCGTGGGTCGCGCTGCAAGCCAAGGCCCAGGGCGACGGCCAGTGCAAGGAAGGCCAGCAACGGCAGCAGGTAGCGCATCAGGCCGGATCTCCGACGGGCAGCGCTGCGGCTCCGTGCTGGCGCGTCCTGGCTGCGCTATAGCGGCGGTCTGCCAATGCAAGCAGGCCACCCAATGCCATCAGCGCACAGCCTATCCAAATCCAGGCAAGGAAAGGCTTCACCTGGATGCGCACCGTCCATGCGCCATCGGACAGCGGTTCGCCCAAGCCAACCAGCAGGTCGCGCTGCAGGCCACTGTGGATGGCGGCCTGGCTCATGGGCATGGCCTGGGTGCGGTAGACGCGCTTCTCGGGATACAGCGTGAGCCGCTCGCGGCCCTCGCGGCTGACCGTGACGGCGGCTCGCTGCGCGTCGTAGTTGGGGCCCCGGACGGCCTGCGTCGCGCCGAGGCGGAACTCGAAGCCGCCGACGCTGACCGGCACGCCCGGCGCCAGGCTCAGCTCGCGCTTGCTTTCGAAGCCACCGGACAGCGTGACGCCGAACACGAACAGGCCCATGCCGGCATGCGCGGCGAGCATGCCCCACCAGGCGCGCGGCTGCCGCGCGATGCGGTGGCCCTGCAGGCGTTGCCAGGCGTGGGCCGCTGCGCTGCACACGCACCATGCGGCCAGCAGCAGGCCGAAGGCGGAGAAGGGCGTCCACGTCTGCCCCGGCTCGCGCGGCAGCAGCCAGCCCAGCAGCCACGCGCAGATGCCGCTGGCCGCCAGCGCCCAGCGCAGCTGCACGCGCAGCTCGGGCAGGGCCGCGCGCTTCCAGCGCGCCATCGGGCCCACGCCCATCAGCACCAGCGCGGGCACGACCAGCGGCACGAAGACGGCCTCGAAGTAGGGCGGGCCGACGGAGATCTTGTCGCCGCCCAGCACGTCCAGCAGCAGTGGGTACAGGGTGCCGGTCAGCACGGCCAGCGCGGCACTGGCGAACAGCACGTTGTTGACGAGCAGCAGTGTCTCGCGCGACAGCGCCGCAAAGCGTCCGCCCTGCCCGATGGTGGGCGCGCGCCAGGCGAACAGCAGCAGCGAGCTGCCGACGACGGCGACCATGAAGCACAAGATGTAGAGGCCGCGGCCGGGGTCCACCGCGAAGGCGTGCACGGACGTAAGCACGCCTGAGCGGACGAGGAAGGTGCCCAGCAGGCTCAGCGAGAAGGCGGCGATGGCGAGCAGCACCGTCCAGCCGCGGAAGGCGCCGCGGTGGTCGCTGACGACGAGCGAATGGATCAGCGCGGTGCCCACCAGCCAGGGCATGAAGGACGCGTTCTCCACCGGGTCCCAGAACCACCAGCCGCCCCAGCCGAGCACGTAGTAGGCCCAGGCGCTGCCGAGCAGGATGCCGAGCGTGAGGAAGCTCCACGCCGCCAGCGTCCATGGCCGCGACCAGCGCGCCCACGCGGCGTTCAGCTCGCCCGACAGCAGCGCCGCGATGCCGAAGGCGAAGGCCACCGAGAAGCCGACATAGCCCATGTAGAGCAGCGGCGGGTGCAGCACCATGCCGGGGTCCTGCAGCAGCGGGTTCAGGTCGCGGCCCTCGGCGGGGGCGGGCACGAGGCGGTCGAAGGGATTGGAGAGCAGCAGCAGGAACAGCAGCAGCCCGACGCTGAGCAGGCCCATCACGCCGAGCACGCGCGCCGCGAAGGCCGGCGGCAGCGCGCGGCTGCGCAGCGCGACGGCCAGCGTCCACGCCGACAGCAGGGCCTGCCACAGCAGCATGGAGCCTTCGTGGCTGCCCCACACGGCCGTGAAGCGGTAGACGGCCGGCAGCTCGGAATGCGAATTGGACGCGACGTAGCGCACCGAGAAGTCGCCGGTGAGGAAGGCATGGGCCAGGCAGCCCAAGGCAAGCCAGACGAACAGGCATTGCAGCGCCGCAGCCGGGCGGGCGACGCGCATCCAGCTGGCCAAGCCCCACTGCGCGCCGGCCAGCGGCAGCAGCGCCTGCACGGCGGCCACGAGCAGGGCCAGCACGAGCGCGAAGACGCCGATCTCCGGGATCACTTGGCGGCGCCCTTGTCGCGCGCCTGCTCCAGCGCGGCGGCGGCGGGTGGCGGCATGTAGTTCTCGTCGTGCTTGGCCAGCACCTCGGTGGCGGTGAAGACGGCGTCGGTCAGCCGGCCCGAGACGACGACGCCCTTGCCCTCGCGGAACAGGTCGGGCAGCAGGCCGCGGTAGCGCACGGGGATGCGGTGTGCGCCGTCGGTGACGGTGAAGCGCAGGTCCAGCCCGTCGGCCGCGCGCTGCAGCGAGCCCGTCTCGACGAGGCCGCCGAGCCGGAACGCGGCCTGGCGCGGCGCCTCGCCGGCGTTGACCTGCGTGGGGCTGTAGAAGAAGGTCACATTGCTGTTGAGTGCGTTCAGCACCAGGGCCGTGGCGATGGACACGGCGGCGAGGCCGAGCAGCACGAAGAGCAGGCGGCGCTGGCGGGGCTTCATTCGAGGCCTTTCGCGCGCATGCAGCGGCGCCACAGCAGCAGTGCCTCGGCCGCGACGAGCAGGGCCGACACGCCGTAGGCGAGAGCGAGGTAGAAGTCGTGGTCCATGGTCATTCCGCGTTCTCAAGGGCGGCGCGTTCGGCGATGAGGCAGCGCACGCGGGCCAGCGCGGTGGCGATGCTGTAGGCCCAGCAGGCGGCGGTCATCAGCAGCATGCCGATGAGCATGGTGTGCGTCATCGTCGGCGCGGCGTCGAAGCGGATGGTGGAGCCCTGGTGCAGCGTGCTCCACCACTGCACCGAGAAGTAGATGACGGGCACGTTGACGACGCCGGCCAGCAGCAGGATGGCGCCCGCGTTGTCGGCGCGCTTCGGGTCTTCCAGGCTGGACACGAGGGCGAGGTAGGCGAGGTAGAGGAAGAGCAGGATCAGCTCGGACGTGAGGCGCGCATCCCACACCCACCAGGTGCCCCAGGTGGGCTTGCCCCAGGCGGCGCCGCTCCACAGCGCGATGGCGGTGAACACCGCGCCGGTGGGCGCCAGCGCACGCGACAGCAGCGGCGACAGCCGCGTGCCGAAGATGAGGCCGATGCCGGCATGCAGGGCCGCGACGAGGTAGATGAACATAGACATCCAGGCCGCCGGCACGTGGATGAAGATGATGCGGTAGACCTCGCCCTGCTGGTGGTCCGTCGGCGCGACGGCGAAGCCCACATAGAGGCCGGCGACGGCGAGCACGGCGGCGAGGCCGGCGAATCCGGGGACGAGGCGGCCGGCCAGCGTGTGGAACAGCGGCGGCGAGGCGAAGCGCCGCCAGCGGGCCGGCGTGGCGGGGGGCAGGGCGTGGGGTGTGGTCATGGGGTCATTCCAGCGCCAGCCGCAGCGCGGCGGCACTGGCCCAGGGGCAGAGGAAGGCGGCCAGCGACAGGCAGGCGCCCAGCAGGCTCAGGTGCGGCGCGGCCGGCAGTCCCTGCTGACCGGCCGACACGGCGGCGCAGCCGAACACCAGCGGCGGCACGCTCATGGGCAGCACGATGAGCGCCAGCAGCACATGGCCGCGCAGGCCCAGCGTCAGCGCGGCGCCCAGCGCGCCGATCAGCACGAGCGTGGGTGTGCCCAGCAGCAGGGCCGCCACCAGCATGCCGGCCGCGTCGCCGCTCATGCCGTACTGCAGGGCCAGCAGCGGCGCGACGACGACGAGGGGCAGGCAGGCGATGCACCAGTGCGCGGCGATCTTCGTCGCCACCAGCGCCATCAGCGGGCGCGGCGTGAGCAGCCATTGCTCCAGGTTGCCGTCGGCAAGGTCAGGCTCGAACAGGCGGTGCAGCGAGATCAGCACGGCCAGCAGCGCCGCCACCCAGACGACGCCGGGGCCGATGGCGCGCAGCAGGGCGGCGTCGGGCCCGATGGCCAGCGGGAACAGGCCGGCGACGAGCACGAAGAACAGCAGGCCGCCCAGCGCATCGGCCGGGCGGCGCAGCGCGATGTGCAGCTCGCGGGCGAAGACGGCGCTCAGCATGCGGCGGCCTGGCCCAGCCGCAGCGCCCGGCAGCGGTCGGCCGGCAGGCGCAGCGGCTGGTGCGTGGCGACGACGGCGAGGCCGCCGTCGGCCAGATGCGCCGCCAGGCGCGCGTCGAACAGGCGCTCGCCGGCGTCGTCCAGCCCGGCGCAGGGCTCGTCCAGCAGCCACAGGCGTTGGCGCGCCAGCCCCAGGCGCGCGAGCGCGACGCGGCGCTGCTGGCCCTGGGAGAGGCGGCGCACCGGGCGCGTGGCGAGGGCGGTCATGCCCCAGTCCTGCAAGGCGGCCACAGGCGCTGCGGTGTCGCCGCCGACGAGTTGCTGCGCGAAGCGCAGGTTCTCCAGCGCGCTGAGGTCGGGGCTGAGGCCGTTCAGGTGGCCGAGGTAGGCAACGTCCTGCGGCCGGCCCTGCCAGCACGCCGCGCCGGCCGCTGCCGGCATCAAGCCGGCCAGCAGGCGCAGCAGGCTGGTCTTGCCGCTGCCGTTGGCGCCGTGCAGCTCCAGGGCCTGGCCGGCGTGCAGTTCGAAGCTCAGGCCCTTGAAGAGGCTGCGTCCGCCCCGGCGGCAGGCCAGGGACTGGACTTGCAGCAGCGGCGCGGCGTTCTCATGGCTTGGCATTGCCGACACGGGCTGCCTCGCCGTTGCTGGGAACCGCCTGCCCCGGCGTGTCCGTGGGCGCCTCGCCAGGCGGGATGTGCGGCAGCTTGTGCGCGATGCCCTTATGGCAGTCGATGCAGGTCTTTTCCTTGTTGGCCAGGTAGGTGGAGTGCATGTTCTGCGCCCGCTGGCTCTGGCGCGTGAAGTCCATGGAGTCGTAGTTGTGGCAGTTGCGGCATTCCAGCGAATCGTTGGCCTTGAGCCGCGCCCATTCGTGCTGGGCGAGTTCCAGCCGCTTGTCCACGAACTTTTCGCGCGTGCTGATGGTGCCGAAGATCTTGCCCCACACCTCCTTGGAAGCCTGCATCTTGCGGGCGATCTTGTCCGTCCAGTTGTGCGGCACGTGGCAGTCGGAGCAGACGGCGCGCACGCCCGAGCGGTTGGTGTAGTGGATGGTGCTCTTCAGCTCGGCGAAGACGTTGTCGCGCATCTCGTGACAGCCGGTGCAGAACTTCTCCGTGTTGGTGAGCTCCATCGCCGTGTTGAAGGCGCCCCAGAACAGCACACCGCCGATGAAGCCGCCTATGGTCAGGAAGCCGAGGC
The DNA here is from genome assembly GCF_043555975.1 of Pelomonas nitida. NCBI lineage: Bacteria > Pseudomonadati > Pseudomonadota > Betaproteobacteria > Burkholderiales > Sphaerotilaceae > Roseateles > Pelomonas nitida. The sequence goes on from NZ_JBIGIA010000030.1 coordinate 18,049, forward strand.
TGAAATGGACGCTGGGCCGCCGGATGACGACCCAGTAGCGCTTCAGGAGTTTCAACATGGCAGAGGTCTCCTCGTCTTGCTCACTCAGGGCTCACTTCTTCGTGGCCTTCTCGTTGGCCTTCTGCGTCTGCATCGCGCGCTGGATCACCGTGTCCACGTCCTGGAAGTTGTTCTGCACCAGGGGCCGCGCGTTCTCCTGGGCCACGTGGCATTGCATGCAGAAGTAGCGGCGTGTGGAAACCTGGCCGAGCACACGGCCGCTGCGGTCCATGTAGTGCGTGGCGCTGACGGGGATGGCCTGGGTCGTCTCGGTGCGTGCGCGGGCGTGGCAGTCCAGACACTTGTTGAAATTCTTGTCGATCTGGTAGCCATCCACACGGTGCGGGATGGTGGGCGGCTGCGTGGCCCAGCCGCGGGTGCGGCGCACGTCGTCATTGATGGCGTTGCCCAGCACCGGCGGTTTGGTGGACTCGGTGATGGGCGTGGGGCCGCGGGCCGCGTCGGTGAAGCTGCGGGCGGGTTGCTGCTGCGCGGAGGACAGGCTGGCGCACAGGCACAGCAGCAGGGCGAGGTGGCGGAGGATGTTCATGGACTTTCCGCCTTTCAGACCTTGGTGATCTTGACCGCGCACTTCTTGAAGTCGGTCTGGAACGAGATCGGGTCGGTGGCATCCAGCGTGACCTTGTTGATCAGCTGGCTGGCATCGAACCAGGGCACGAAGACGAGGCCGCGCGGCGGCTTGTTGCGCCCACGGGTCTCGACGCGCGTCTTCATCCTGCCCCGGCGGGAAGCCACCTCCACCTCGCTGCCGCGCCGCACGCCCAGGGCCTTGGCATCGTCGGGGTGCATGTAGCAGACGGCGTTGGGCACGGCTTTGTGCAGCTCGGGCACGCGGCGAGTCATGGAGCCCGAGTGCCAGTGCTCCAGCACGCGGCCGGTGGACAGCCAGAACGGGTATTCCTTGTCCGGGGCCTCAGGCGGCGGCTCGTAGGGCAGGGCGAAGATGACGGCCTTGTTGTCGGGGTGGCCATAGAACTGGAAGCCGGTGCCGGCCTTCACGTAGGGGTCGGCACCCTCACGGTAGCGCCACAGCGTTTCCTTGCCGTTGACGACCGGCCAGCGCAGGCCGCGAGCCTTGTGATAGTCGTCGAACGGGGCCAGGTCATGCCCGTGGCCGCGGCCGAAGGCGGCGTATTCCTCGAACAGGCCTTTCTGCACGTAGAAGCCGTAAGCCTTGGACTCGGCGTTGTCGTAGGCCTTGTCCATGTCTGCCAGCGGGAACTTGTCGACCTGGCCGTTGCGGTAGAGCACGTCGAACAGCGTCTTGCCGCGCACCTCGGGCTGCTTGGCGATCAGCTCGGCGGGCCAGACCTCCTCGATCTTGAAGCGCTTGGAGAACTCCATCAGCTGCCAGAGGTCCGAGCGCGCGTCGCCCGGTGCCGTGACGAGCTGGTGCCAGAAGTGCGTGCGCCGCTCGGCGTTGCCGTAGGCCCCTTCCTTCTCCACCCACATCGCGCTGGGCAGGATGAGGTCGGCCGCCACCGCTGTGACGGTCGGATAGGCGTCCGACACGACGATGAAGTTGTCGGGGTTGCGGTAGCCGGGGTAGCCCTCCTGCATCAGGTTGGCCGCCGCCTGCATGTTGTTGTTGACCATCACCCAGTAGGCGTTGAGCTTGCCGTCCTTGAGCATGCGGTTCTGCTGCACGGCGTGGAAGCCGGGCTTGTCGGGAATGGTGCCGTGCGGGATCTTCCAGATCTCCTCGGCATGGGCGCGGTGCTTGGGGTTGGTGACGACCATGTCGGCCGGCAGCCGGTGCGAGAAGGTGCCCACCTCGCGCGCCGTGCCGCAGGCCGAGGGCTGGCCCGTCAGCGAGAAGGGGCTGTTGCCGGGCGTGGCGATCTTGCCGGTCAGCAGGTGGATGTTGTAGACGAGGTTGTTGGCCCAGGTCCCGCGCGTGTGCTGGTTGAAGCCCATGGTCCAGAAGGACATGACCTTGGTCTTGGGGTCGGCATACAGCTCGGCCAGCGCCTGCAGGCGGTTCTTGGGCACGCCGGTCAGCTGTGCCGTGTAGTCCAGCGTGTAGGTGGAAACGAACTTGGCGTATTCGTCGAACGAGATGGGCTTGGAGCCCGTCGGGTCGCTCGCGTTCTTGGCAGCCTTCTGCAGCGGGTGGTCGGGGCGCAGGCCGTAGCCGATGTCGGAGTTGCCGAGCTTGAAGTTGGTGTGCTTGTTGACGAAGTCCTTGTTGACCTTGCCCGTCGAGATGATGTGGTGGGCGATGTAGTTGAGGATGGCCAGGTCGGTCTGCGGCTTGAAGGTCAGCTCGATGTCGGCCAGCTCGTAGGAGCGGTGCTCGAAGGTCGACAGCACGGCCACCTTCACGTTGGGGCCGCTGAGGCGCCGATCGGTCACGCGCGTCCACAGGATGGGGTGCATCTCCGCCATGTTGGAGCCCCACAGCACGAAGGCGGTGGCGGCCTCGATGTCGTCGTAGCAGCCCATGGGCTCGTCAGCGCCGAAGGTGCGCATGAAGCCGGTCACGGCCGAGGCCATGCAATGGCGCGCGTTCGGGTCTATGTTGTTGGTGCGAAAGCCCGCCTTCATCAGCTTGGAGGCGGCGTAGCCTTCCCATACCGTCCACTGGCCGGAGCCGAACATGCCCACCGACGTCGGGCCCTTGGCCTTGAGCGCGGCCTTCCACTTCTCGGCCATCACGTCGAAGGCCTTGTCCCAGGAGACGGGCTGGAACTCGCCGTCCTTGGCGTACTGGCCGTTCTTCATGCGCAGCAGCGGCGTGGTGAGCCGGTCGTCGCCGTACATGATCTTGGACAGGAAGTAGCCCTTCACGCAGTTGAGGCCCTTGTTGACCTCGGCCTCGGGATCGCCCTGCGTGGCGACGACGCGGTTGTTCTTCACCGCGACGGTGACGCCGCAGCCGGTGCCGCAGAAGCGGCAGGGCGCCTTGGACCAGGTCAGCTGCGAGGCATCGGCATACGCGTTGCCGGTCTGCGCGACGGCGATGGGAATGCCGGCGACGGAGCCGGCCGCTGCTGCGGCGGACTGCCGCACGAAATCACGTCGTGTGGTCGACATGGGGGATCTCCGTGTTCAGGGATTCGAGCGGTTCGACGTGCTGGTAGACCATGGCCACGCCGATCACGCCGGGCGTTTGCTGGAGTTGCGACACCTGATCGAGGATGGCGCCGGACGTGGGGGCTTCCAGCGTGACGACGAACTTGCCGTTCGCATCGGTGCCATGGATTTGCGCATCTGCCAGCGTCGTGATGACGTCGCGGACTTGCGCACAGCGCTCGGGCAGTGCATGAACCACGAGGCTGGTGATGTGGAGTTCGTCGGTCATCAGCTGCCTGGAGGGCCGGCGAACATCTGGTAGACCCAGACGACGAAGCCATAGCTAGCGACGAGCATGCCGGCGAGCACTGGCGCCATGACGACGGAGAGGAAGAGAAAGCTCCTCACTTCTTCAGTACGGGTGGAGGGCGGACTGTGAGACGGACTTCCGCCAGCTGGGTCTAACATCGCAACTCCTTGCCATCAACTGGCGTAGATTCTCGAAGGACCACGAGGGGTTAGTGACGGTTATATCGACGAGCCTTGATCTGTGTCAATTGCAGTGAACCTTTTGACACCGGCTGTGAGGCGATGTCTGCGAATGGTGGTTTGACGAGGAGGGCTTGCGCCTTGAACTCCCCTTGTACCGCTGCTGATGGCGCAGCTATACGTCGCCCGCCCTGGTCAATCGGCTCGCCCAGGTTGGCGCGCGCGGCGTCGCACTGGCTCAAGTCTTCCCCAGCCCCAATGGCGACAAGCAGCCATTGCAACTGCATTTCCAGTCCGCGATGAAGCTCCAGGGCGTGGCCGCGCCCTACACGGGTTTCCAGCTCGAAGGCCATGTGACCGCACGCGTGCTTGCAGAAGCCCTGCACACCGGCAGCGACGCCAGCTCTGCCGGCCTGGCCCTCACGCTGCGCAGCCATAGGCGACTGCACCCTGGGCAGCTTCACCGTCAGCTTCGGCCGCAGCAACGTAGGCAGCCAGTTCGTGGACATCGCCATGATCAACAGCGAGGGACGCCTCGGCTATTGACGAGGAGCATTCCGCTGAGAACCAAACGCGCAGCATCGGGTTCATCCTGCGCGTGGTTGTCGTGCGCGGCGTTTCGTACGAGGTCGAATATTGTGGGTGACGGGCTTGTAGTTGGAGCACATGCCTAGAGCCTACTTCTGTGGTTGGGGGCTTGTGTCGTGTGGGGCCAGAGCAGATTCGGGCCAGTATCGAGATCTGTCCACCCACAAAAAAGGGCTTGCGCTGAAAGCAGCAAGCCCAATGCCGTCGGTTCCAAGAACCACGGCAACTGCGGGGTGAGTTCGGTTGCGGCGCTATGCGGCTGTGGCCAGTTCCTGATGCCTCAGCTGCAGTGAGCTGAGCCGTTAGTTCCGGCTGGACATGGTCGCGTCGTGGTCGCGGCGGCGCTCGATCGCGTTCTCCAGGTGCCGTTGCAGATCGGAGTTCGCAGCGATGCGTCGGCGCGCTTCGTTGATCGCAGGGGCGAACTCGGGGCTGACCTTGACCTTGTAGGCGAGGTAGTCGTCATGGCGATCCGGGAGAACCCTCCACCACGCCACGATGCTGTCGGGATCGTTGAGGTTCAGAAGCATGGCTGCGCTCTCCGGTGATGGACGGTGTGCCGTGGTCGGTTGATGCTGGGTTGGGTGTGTGACTCGTGGGTCGGGTCGAGTGGCCGATGGGGTTGGGATCTGCGTCGGATTTCCTGGTCGGCCGCTGCGATGGGGCAGGCGCCAGGGACGACGGTCAGCCACCGGCGGCCAGCGACGACGGCCTCGTGGGGTGTTTCGCAGTGGTCGCTCATGCCGAAGTGGGCAGTGAAGGCATCCAGCCACTCGCCCGGGGTGTAGGCGTAGCTGGTGGCGGCGATGACGTAGATGCACGCGGCGTTGAGGTGTTCGATGTCTTCGATGGATGCCTGGTGGGGTTGCACCACCTGGTAGGCCGCGTCCATGGCGTGATGGGCGGCGGCGGTCCAGCGTGTGATCGCCGGTGAATAGATGCCTTGCCAGAACGCATGCAGCCCGCCTGCCTCTTCGAACGCGGCTTTGGCAGCCAGGACCTGACATGCCCCGCCCAGGCGGTTCTCCAGCGCCGTACGGGCTGCAGCCATGGCCTTGACGGGGAGGTCCAGGCCGTAGGGGTTGATGGCGAAGTAGGCGACGTAGAACTTCTGGTTCATGCGGATCTCCTGGGGTGTGGCTGCATGGGGCAGTGCTGCGTTCATGCGTGCGTCGAGGTGCGTTACGTGCTGCAGCGTTTGACTGTGTATTTATGCAGTATTCTGGCGAGCCGGGTTGGCTTGGATGCCGGGTCTTGTGATGAGGGTGCCCATTGCAGGCCCTTGGGCGAGTCAGGGCGCGTTGCGCCCCGCACGGTGGCTTCCGGGTTCGCGCCTGGCGCTCATCCTCGCGTTGCGAGGACTGCTGCGCAGCCCTGCAGTCCCCTCTCGCGGGCACCTGCGGCGCTGAAGTGCACCGCTTTGCGGTGAGGGGCGCCTCCGGTCTGCTGCGCAGCCCGAATTGGCAACTGCTGCAGATCGTGCCTGGCTTGGCTGAGAGTCCCGCGCACAAGAGCCTGCACGCCGTCGTTGATGCGTGGCGCGAACGTTTGCCGGCTGACCTGAAGGAACTGATGGGCTTCTTGCTGGAGCAGTCCGCCGAAACTCTGCAGGAACTGCTGGTGGTGTGCGCGGCGCTGAGCGCGAACGCACTGCTCGGCTCTGCCGAAGCCAAGCCCGCCCAGGCACTGGCCGAGGCGGCAGCGCTCGACATGTCCGACTGGTGGGAAGCCAACGGCGAAACCTATCTCGGCCGTGTGCCGAAGTCGCTGATCTCGGAGGCGCTGAACGAGGCTGGAGAGGTCGAAGCGGGCCGCGAGGTGGCCGGCATGAAGAAGGCCGATGCGGTGAGCAGGGCGCAGACGGTGCTGGCGGGCAAGCGTTGGTTGCCGGAGTTGCTGCGCGCAGGTTTGATGCGTTGAGGGCAGGGGGGGCGCTCCCCCTGCCTGTTCTTCGGCTGGATAGGCCGCGTCGGTCGCCGAGGCGCCTGACGCGGGCGGCTCTTCCAGGCGTTCCCCCTGGGCCGCCGGGGCAACACCCCCTCGGGCGTCGCTGCGCGACAGGCGTGGCGTGCTGCGCACGCGAGGTTGCAGTGGCGCGGCCCTCCCGTGCGAAGAGATCGCGGGCCTGTTTCCTTCCCGCTGCGCGTGAACGGGCCCGCTTGGCGAACTGGCCGGTGCTGATTGACTGCGCTTCGCGCGGGGCCGGCCAGATCGCCACTCCTCGCACACGCCATGCCCGTAGCCGGGCCGCGCTGAAGTGATCGCAGCGGCTCGACCGTCGCGCCAGGCGCTGCGGCTCAGGTCAAGTCGCTCGACTACGTCTAGTTCCTATATTTCGTCAAAACGTTGCTTTCGACGAAATAACGGAACATACTCGCCGCATGACTGTCAGTCACAACCAGCGAGTCCTCGACCTTGCCGGCCGCAAGGGCCTGCTGCGCGCCGCCGATCTGGACGCCATCGAGGCGCCCAGGATCGTCCTGACGCGCATGACCGCCGCCGGCCTGCTGGACAAGGTGGGGCGCGGCCTCTACCGCCTGCCAGGCCATCACGGGTCGGAGAACGAAGGGCTGGCGACAGTTGCCACCAAAGTTCCTCAGGCCGTGTTCTGCCTGCTGACTGCGCTGCAGTTCCACGAACTGACGACGCAGCTGCCGCGCCAGATCTGGATTGCCATGCCGCGCGGCAGCCATGTCCCACGCATCGACTATCCACCCATCCGGATGGTGCAAATGACAGGCGACGTCTATGCGGAAGGCATCGAGACGGTCCAGCGCGACGGCGTGGCGCTGCGCGTGTATGGCGTCGCCAAGACCGTGGCCGACTGCTTCAAGCATCGCAACAAGATCGGGCTGGACGTGGCGCTGGAGGCGCTGAAGGATGTGCGGCTCCAGCGCAAGGCCTCGGCGGATGATCTGTGGCGCTATGCGATGGTCTGCCGTGTTGCCAATGTGATGCGGCCCTATCTGGAGGCGGTGGGATGAGCGCGAACCTCGCCGCGTCCGTTCGCGCCCGCCTGCTCAACGTCGCCAAGGCGCAGGGCGCGGACTTCAACCAGGTGCTCGTGCGTTTCGCGCTGGAGCGCATGCTCTACCGCCTGGCGCAGTCATCGCATGCGGATCGGTTTCTGCTGAAGGGGGCGCTGTTGTTCACCCTCTGGTACGACATGCCCCATCGGGCCACGCGCGACGCCGACCTGCTGGGTTTCGGCGCGAGCGACCTGGAGTCTGTTGCGCAGGCCTTCCGCGACATCGCCGGCATCGCCGTGGACGATGGCATGGTGTTTGATCCGACGTCCGTGTCTGTCGAGGAAATTCGCAAGGAGGCCGGCTACGGCGGTGTCCGCGTGGTCATCGCCGGAGAACTGGCCAGGGCGCGCTGTAAGACGCAGATCGACGTTGGCTTCGGCGATGCCGTCACGCCCGGCCCGGTGGATTCGGTCTATCCCGTGTTGCTGGATGACCTGCCCGCACCTCGGCTGCGGGCCTACCCGACCTACACCGTCGTCGCGGAGAAGCTTCATGCCATCGCGCTGTTGGGCATGACGAACAGCCGTGTGAAGGACTACTTCGACCTGTCGGTGCTGCTGGAGCGCGAAACCTTCGACATGACCCTGCTGGCGCAGGCGATCAAAGCGACGTTCGAGCGTCGCGGCATGGCAGTGCCCGCCGAGTTGCCGGTCGGCCTCACGGACGAGTTCTCGCGCGATGCGTCGCGGCAAGCGCTGTGGCAGGCGTTCGTCAGGAAGAACGAACTGCACGCGCAACCCTTGTCCGTCGTCGTCGAACAGTTGCGGTCTGCCTTGCAGCCGGCGTTGAACCGCGCTGCGCGATAGCGGCTCTTTGACCTTGCCCCTGAATTCCGTATCCCATAGCTGGACTACGCGTTGACTTGCCGGCGTTGGCCGGCGAGCCAGTTTTCTTCGAACTGCATCGGGCTGACGTAGGCCAGCGTCGAGTGCAGCCGAGTT
>NZ_JBIGIA010000031.1:0-23152 GCF_043555975.1 Pelomonas nitida
GCTGGCCGCGTTTGGCAAGCTGCGCATCCGGTTTGAGCGCGCCGTCGAGACTCATGTGGCGCTGTTGAGCTTGGCCTGCTGCGTCATCTGTTGTCGCGCCTTGCCGGAATTTTGTTAGCGGCTCTTAGTCTTCACAATCCAGGCATAGGTGCGGGTTTTGGCGGTCTCGCAATCAAAGTCCTTCGTGAGTTCCGTGAAGCCTCGCGAGAAGCGCCCTGAAGCCCGGTAGGCTAATGGGGTGAGCATCACGAACCCCAGCTTCGATGCACCGGCAATAGTTCACCCTGTTCACGCCATGAACCTACGTGCTGGGCGTGGACCGTGTTGCTGGCAGTTGGCATTCGCGTGAGGCCCAGCCGGGAATTCGCCCCGGCGGGCGACCTACTTTTTGAGCGACCAAAAAGTAGGCAAAAAGTCGCCCCTGTTCCGTCGCCCCTCGCAGAGCTCGGGGTTCCCTGCGATGCTCGAACGGCGAGGCTCGCGCGGAACTCGCTTTGCTACGCTGCGCTCAGACAGCCGCGCGAAGTCAGTCGTTGATGCGCGCTGCGCGCGCGCCTCGCCGTTCTGCGCTTCTCGGCTCCTCCAAAGGGGTGTGAAGGAACAGCCGAACAGCCGCAACAGCCAAACCCGCCAGCCGTTCGCCACGAGGTATTCGTCTTGCCCCCTTTAGCACCGCCGAGCAGCGCAAGGCCTTGAGGGCGTGCGCGAAGCGCACTTCAAGAACTGACTCCGTGCGGCTGTCTGAGCGCAGCGTAGCAAAGCGAGTTCCGCACGGGCCCTCAAGGCCTGAGCAGCGCAGGGAACCCGCAGCTTTGCTGCGGGCGGTGCGGTCGGGGGTCGCTTCTTTGCCTACTTTCTTGTCGACACAAGAAAGTAGGTCGCCCGCCGGGGCGAAATCCCGGCGCGATGCAACGGGTCAAGCCGACCGTCGCCAAGACATCCTCAATCGCACAGCGGCCTAGAGCGCGACTCGCCCATGAAAAACGGCCCCTCAGGGCCGTCTCGTTGTCGCGTGCCGCGGCGCGTCAGATCGTCGACACGAACTGATCCTTCGCCCGGCGCACCTTCTTCAGGTTCACCAGCCAGTCGCCATCAGCCTGGCGGTAGCCCAGCGGCAGCAGCAGCACGGAGCGCAGGCCGCGGGCCTTCAGGCCCAGGATCTCGTCGACCTTCGCGGGGTCGAAGCCTTCCATCGGCGTGGCGTCGACCTGCTCTTCAGCGGCGGCGATCAGCGCGGTGCCCAGGCCGATGTAGGCCTGACGGGCGGCGTGCTGGTAGTTTTCCTCGGCGCTGCGCTGCGGATACCAGCCCAGCAGCTTCTGGCGGTAAGCCTCCCAGCCTTCGTTCTTGAAGCCGCGCTGCTCGTTGACGAGGTCGAACATCTGGTTGATGCGTTCGGCGGTGTAGTTGTCCCATGCGGCGAACACCAGCAGGTGCGAAGCCTCGGTGACCTGGGCCTGGTCCCATGCGTGTTCGCGGATGCGGGCGCGCAGGGCCGGGTCGTTGACGATGAGCACCTCGTAGGGCTGCAGGCCGCTGGAGGTGGCGGTCAGGCGGATGGCTTCCAGGATGCGGTCCAGCTTGTCCTGCGGCACGGGCAGGGCGGGGTTCATCTTCTTGGTGGCGTAGCGCCACTGGAGCTTGTCGATCAGCGTGGTCATGCGGGGTCTGGGGAAGTGAGGGGTGAGATGTTGCCAGCGTCGCCGGGGCGTTGCCGGGCGCGGGCGGGTGTCCTTGCGGCACGCTCGCCCTTGCCGCGGTCAGAAGCTGAGGCGGGCGCGGGCGTAGTAGTAGGCGCCGTTGAAACCGATGGGCGACAGCACGTCGTAGGGGAAGTTGCCGTAGTAGCTGATGTCGGCGCTGGAGCGCGTCGGGTAGCGGTCGGTCGCGTTGACGGCGCCGAAGTCCAGCGCCAGCGCCCGGGTCAGCTGCACCTGGGCTTCGAGGTCGAGCTGCCAGACGGCGGCGTAGGTCTGCGTGGGCACGTAGCCGTCGCCGAAGTCGAACACGCGGGTCGTGCGGCCGTGGCGCGTCAGCCGGCCCGTCAGGCCCCACTGCCCGCCCTGCCATTGCGCGGTGAGGATGTGGCGCTGGCGCGGCGACGCGTCGGTCAGCGTGTTGATCTCCTCCAGCCCCACGCCGTCGCCGCCGCGCACGGTCGTGCGGTTGAACGAGGCCGTCCAGCCCAGGCGCAGGTCGCCGCCCAGCGCCGCGCCGCGCCATTGCGTGACGAGGTCAGCGCCGCGGGTGCGCGTGTCCAGCGCGTTGGTGAAGAAGTTGACGCCGTCGATGCCCGCCACGCCGAACTTGGCGAGCAGTTCGTCGGCCAGGCCGTCGCGGCTGATGCGCTGCGACAGCGTGATGCGGTTCTTCACGCGGATGGCGTAGGCGTCCAGCGTGGTCGACCAGGTCTTGCCGGGCTGCCAGCTCAGGCCGACGCTGGCGTTGCGTGAGGTCTCGGCCTTGAGGTCTTGGGCGCCGAGGTAGCGGGCCACCTCGTTGTCCACCGGCAGCGTGCGCACCTGGCTCAGCGTGCCGCCATCGCCGCGGTCCGTCACGGTGAAGGAGAAGCCCTGCTGGGCCAGCGACGGCGCGCGGAAGTTGCTGGAGACGGCACCGCGCAGCGCCAGCGTGCGGTCCAGCGCCAGGCGCGTGGAGAGCTTGGCGGTGGTGGCGCCGCCGAAGTCGCTGTAGTGGTCGTGGCGCAGCGCGAGGTTGGCCTGCCAGTCGCGCGTGAGGTCGGCGCTGAGGTCGGCGTAGGCGCCCACGACGTTGCGGCCCCGCCGCGTCGCGTCGCCGGCCTGCAGACCCGGGCCGGCCTGGGCGCCGGCCGGCGCGTCGAAGCTGCCGACGGCGTAGGAGGCGGCATCGCCCGCGCCGGTCACGAAGCCGTCGCGGCGTGCTTCCAGCCCCACGGCCAGCGTCAGCGGCCGGGCCAGGCCGGGTGCGGCCAGCTCGCGGCTCAGGTCGAGGTTGAGCGCGGTGAGGCGGCTGCCGAAGTCGCCGAGGTGGAATTCGCGCGGGCTGGCCGCGCCCAGCGACGCGTTGATCGTGTGGCGCACGCCGTAGTCGAAGTCGTTGCGGCCGTGGTTGAGCGCCACGTCCAGGTCCCAGTCGGCCCAGCTCGTCTTGAGGCCGGCCACCAGCTGCAGGTCGCGGTTGTCGCCGGTCGTCTGCGGGCGGTAGCCGTCGGGGTAGACCGACTTCACATTGGCCGAGCTGTCGGGGTAGCGGTAGTAGGCCGCGCCCAGCGAGCGGCGCTGCTGCCAGGTGCCGAAGCCGTAGGCGCGCGTGCCGGGCGCCACGTCCGCCGCGCCGTTGAACCAGGCCTGCCACTGGCGCGTGGCCGGCTCGCCGGGCGCGTAGTTGCGGCGGCCGGCGGTGGCGAGGTTGTCGGCGCTCTGGTCTTCCCAGGGCGGCAGTTCGTCCAGACCGGCGCGGTTGGTGGCGTTGCGGTGCAGGCCTTCCAGGCCGGCGCGCACGAAGCCGTCGCGGCCGAGCGCCCAGCCCTGCGTGACGCTGGCGGATTGGGTCTGGCCGTCGGTCAGCGTCTGGCCGGTGGGATCGAATTTGGTGTGGAAGGCGCCCACCTCGGTGGCCAGCTCGCCGCCGGTCTTGCGCTCGTCCAGGATGATGTTGACGACGCCCGCAATCGCGTCGGAGCCGTACTGCGCGCCGGCGCCATCGCGCAGCACCTCGATGCGCGCCACCGCCGACAGCGGGAGGGTGTTGAAGTCCACCGGGTTGGTGCCCTTGCCGGTCTTGGACTCCAGGTTGACGACGGCCGACGTGTGGCGGCGCTTGCCGTTGACGAGCACCAGCACCTGGTCGGGCGACAGCCCGCGCAACTGGGCGGCGCGCACATGGTCGCCACCGCCGGAGTTGGACTGGCGCGGGAAGTTGAACGACGGCAGCAGCGCCTGCAGCGCGGCCGCGAGGTTGCCGTCGGGCCCGGCGGCGCGCAGCACGTCTTCGCGGCTCAGCACGTCCACCGGCACGGCGGTGTCGGCCAGCGTGCGGTCCTTGGCGCGCGTGCCGGTGACGATGACGGCATCCAGCGCCGTGGGCGCGGCCTGCGCGAAGGCGGTGGCGGCGATCAGGGGCTGGCTGGCGGCGAGAGCGAGGGCGAGGGGGCGGAGCTTGGGCATGCGCGGCGGTACGGGGCGTCGAAAAAAGCCCGACAGCCTACGGCCTCGGGCGTCGTGCGCATCAGACATGTTGCGCATATGCACATGCCGGCTCGGGCGCCAGCTAGCATCGCCCGCTTTGCCCAGCGCCCTTCTGCCATGACCGCCACCCAGCCCTCGCCCGAACGCCGCCTCGACGTTCGGCATGCCGGCGCGCTGTGCGTGGGCATGGTCATCGGCGCCGGCATCTTCAAGACCTCGCCGATGGCCGCGCAGGCGCTGGGCGACCCGACCCAGCTGCTGCTGGCCTGGGCGCTGGGCGGCGTGCTGTCGCTCGTGGGCGGGCTGTGCTTTGCCGAGCTGGCCGCGGCCTTCCCCGACACCGGCGGCGACTACCACTTCCTGCGCCGCGCCTATGGCCATCGGCTGGGCTTCCTGTTCGCGTGGTCGCGCTTCGCCGTCATCCACACGGGCTCGATGGCGCTGCTGGGCTTCGTCTTCGGCGACTACCTCGCGCAGGTGGTGGACCTGAGCCCCTGGCTGGGGCCGCACGCCAGCGCGTTGCTGGCAGCCGGCCTCATCGTGGCGTTGACGGGGCTGAACCTGCTGGGCGTGCACGTGGGCCTGGGCACGCAGCTGGGGCTGAGTGCGGCCGTGCTGCTGGGCCTGGTGCTGCTGGGCCTGGGAGCCGGCGCGCAGGTGCTGGCCGGCCACGCGCCGGCCACGCCGCTGCCGGCCGTGCCCGGCGGCGACTGGGGGCTGGCGATGGTGTTCGTGTTCCTGGCCTACGGCGGCTGGAGCGACGCGGCCACGCTGTCCGCCGAGATGCGCGACCCGCAGCGCGGCATCCAGCGCGCACTGCTGCTGGGCCTGGGCCTGGTGATGGGGTTGTACCTGCTGGCCAACTGGGCCTATGTACGCGTGCTGGGCGTGGCGGGCCTGGCGGCCAGCGAAGCCCCGGCGGCGGAGCTGATGCGCATCGCCTTCGGGCGCGGTGCCGAGCTGCTGATGGTGGGCGTCGTCACGCTGACGGCGTTGTCGGTCATGAACGCGCTGCTCATCGCCGGCCCGCGCACCACCTACGCCGCCGCGCGCGACCTGGCGACCGAATGGCAGCTCGCGCGCTGGAACCATGAGCGCGGCACGCCCACGGGCGCCGTCATCGCCACGGCGGCTGTCGCGCTGCTGCTCGTCGCCTTCGGCGACCTCACGCGCGGCGGCTTCTCGACGATGGTGGACTACCTGTCGCCGGTCTACTGGTTCTTCATGACGCTCAGCGCGCTGGCCGTCATCGTGCTGCGCCGGCGCGAGCCGCAACAGCCACGGCCCGTGCGCGTGCCGCTCTACCCCTGGCTGCCGCTGCTGTTCGCGGCCAGCAGCGCCTACGTGCTGTGGTCCAGCGTCGTCTACGTGAAGGCCGGCGCGCTGGTGGGGCTGGCGGTGCTGGCGGTGGGCGCGCTGGCGCTGGCCTGGCATGGCCGCGCGCGGGGCGGCGTCAAGGCAGCATAGGCAGGTCGGTGTGGCCCGGGGGCGCGCTGCACAGCGGCTGCTCGGGCAGCGCGCCCACCAGCGGGCCGGCGTAGATGAAGTCTTCCGCCACGCCCAGCAGCTTGGCCGCCGCCGCGCGGCTGGCGGGCTGGTAGCCCGGCACGTCCAGCCCCAGGCGCTGCAGGCCCTGGGCGTCCGGCAGCCACCACAGGCAGCGCTGCCGGCCCCCGGCGAGGCCGAACCGGAACCCCTCGCTGTGAAAACTCAGCTGGGTGATGCGCCAGCCGCCCACGAGGGCGTCGAGGAAGAGGCGGGCGTCGTCCGGCAGCGGCGCCAGCTGGGCCTGCAGTTCGCGCCAGGCGAGCGACTGCGCGATGCGCTTGCCGAAGCTCGCCAGAAAGCGGTCGCGCGAGGCCAGGCTGCGTGCGTCGTCGGTGAACAGCTCACCGGCATCGATCTGGTCCTTGGCCTTGGCGGCCACGCCGCTCATGCCGCCGAATGCGATGACGGTGCCGGGCTGGATGGTGATCGTGGTGCCGGACATCAGCACCGCGCGCGCGCAGCTGCCGACGCAGGCGTCCTGGAGGTGGATCGCCGGCCGCCGCTCGTGCAGCCATTGGCCGAGCCGGCCCACCTCGGCGGGGTCGCTGTCGGGTCGGATGATCAGCGTCAGCGGGCGCTTGAGCTCGCCGGCAAAGTCCAGCGCGGCCTCCGCCGCATCGCCAGGTTTCACGCTGCCGATGATGGCCGGCGACAGGCCGAACGGCCCCGTGCCGACGATGGCGCCGTGACAAACCCCGGCACACCACGCACCGAGCCAGGCCGCACCGAGGGCGCGCGACATCGTCTTCATCTCCACCCCTTGCCGTTGTCGGCGCGCATTGTGCGGGCCGCCGCGTCGCTATGCTGGCCGCCATGCGTTCGCTGCTGAAAGACTTCTCTCCCTCCACCGTCGTGGCCGGCTTCGTCGCCGTGCTGGTGGGCTACACCAGCTCGGTGGCCATCATCTTCCAGGCCACGGTCGCGCTTGGCGCAACGCCGGCGCAGACGGCTTCGTGGCTGTGGGCGTTGGGGCTGGGCATGGGCCTGACGAGCCTGGGCCTGAGCCTGTGGACGCGCCAGCCCATCCTGACGGCCTGGTCCACGCCGGGCGCGGCGCTGCTGGCGTCCACCTCGGGCCTGGACATGGCCGAGGCCATCGGCGCCTTCATCGTCTGCGGCGGGCTCATCACCTGGGCCGGCGCCAGTGGCTGGTTCGAGCGTCTGATGGACCGCATTCCCGTGGCGCTCGCGTCGGCCCTGCTGGCGGGGGTGCTGGCCCGCTTCGGGCTGGACGCCGTGGCCAGCGTGCGGGCCGACCCCGCCCTCGTGCTCGCCATGGCGGCGGCCTATCTCGCCGGCCGCCGCGGCTGGCCCCGCTATGCCGTGCCGGGCGTGCTGCTGACGGGCATCGCGTTCGCGCTGGGCGAGGGGCGGCTGAGCTTTGCCGGGCTGGACACCTCGCAGGTCTGGGCGCTGCCCGCGTGGACGACCCCGGTGTTCAGCTGGCATGCCGTCGTCGGCGTGGCGCTGCCGCTGTTCATCGTCACGATGGCCTCGCAGAACCTGCCCGGCGTGGCCGCACAGCGCGCCAGCGGCTACCAGACGCCGGTGTCGGCCTCCATCGCCGTCACCGGCGCGGCCACCACGCTGCTGGCGCCGTTTGGCGGCTATGCGCTCAACCTCGCTGCCATCACGGCCGCCATCTGCATGGGCCGCGAGGCGCACGAGGACCCGGCGCGCCGCTACACGGCGTCCGTCACGGCGGGGCTCGTCTACGTGGCCGTCGGCCTGGCCGGCGGCGCGGTCGCAATGCTGCTGGCGGCCTTCCCGCCGGAGCTGGTCAAGACGCTGGCCGGCCTGGCGCTGCTCGGCACCATCGCCAGCGCCCTGTCCGCCGCGCTGAAGGACGAGGCCCATCGTGACGCGGCGCTGCTGACCTTCCTGGTCTGCCTGTCCGGCGTCAGCGCCTTCGGCATCGGCGCGGCCTTCTGGGGCGTGGTGGCGGGCGGCGTGGCCTTGCTGGTGATGCGGCTGGGGCGGCGCTGACCCTCGAAACGCTAGGAGGCTGTCGGGGGGTGGGGGGGGGGGGGGGGGGGGCCGCCCCCCCCCCCCCCCCCCCCCCCCCCCCCCCGACAGTCTCCCAGGGCCGGCGCCGCGCTGCGCTCTGTGCAACACTGCCCCGGCAATCCCGTGAGACACCGCACCATGAAGCTGCTTTTCGTTGCCGACCCGCTGGCCACCTTCAAGACCTACAAGGACTCCACCTTCGCGATGATGCGAGAGGCCGCCCGGCGCGGCCACCGCATCCTGGCGTGTGAGCCGCAGCAGCTCGTGTGGCTGCGCGGCGGCCGCGTGACGGCGCGCGGCGCGGTGGAGATCTCGCTGACCGGGGATGCCACGGACTGGTTCAAGGTGGAGTCCACGGCCGACGTCGCGCTGGCCGACGTTGGCGCCGTGCTGATGCGCAAGGACCCGCCGTTCGACCCCGAGTTCTTCTACGCCACGCACCTGCTCAGCCAGGCCGAGCGTGAGGGCGCGCGCGTCTTCAACAAGCCCGCCAGCCTGCGCGAGCACCCGGAGAAGCTCGCGATCATGGAGTTCCCCGAGTTCATCGCGCCGACGCTGGTCACACGCGACCCGGCCGAGATCCGTGCCTTCCACGCCGAGCACCGCGACATCATCCTCAAGCCGCTGGACGGCATGGGCGGCATGGGCATCTTCCGCGTCAAGGACGACGGCCTGAACCTCGGCGCCATCATCGAGACGCTGAACAAGGACGGCGCGCAGACGGTGATGGTGCAGCGCTTCATCCCGGCCATCGCCGAGGGCGACAAGCGCATCCTCATCATCGGCGGCAAGCCGGTGCCGCACTGCCTGGCGCGCATCCCGCAGGGCGGCGAGGTGCGTGGCAACCTGGCGGCCGGCGGCAAGGGCGTGGCCCGCCCGCTGACCGCACGGGACCGCGAGATCGCCGAGCACCTGGGCCCCATCCTGGCCGCACGCGGCCTGCTGTTGGTGGGCCTGGACGTCATCGGCGAGAACGTTACCGAGATCAACGTGACCAGCCCGACCTGCTTCCAGGAGATCACCGATCAGAGCGGTTTCGACGTCGCCAAGATGTTCGTCGACGCGCTGGAGGAGGCGCTGGCATGAGGCGGCGCGACTTCACGCTGCTGAGCCTGGGCAGCCTGGCCGTACCGGCCTGGGCTGAGAACGCGGGCTTCGACCTGCTGGCCGAGGAGTTCATCGAAGCGCTCTGGCAACTGGACCCCGACGCGGCCATTACTGCCGGCCGCTTTGAATTCGCACCGCGCATCACGCTGCCCAGCAATGACCAGCGCGCCCGGCGCCGTGCCTTGCTCAGGCGCTGGCTGGCGCGCCTGGACGCGGTGGCCGCGGAGGAGCTGTCGGCCGGCCAGCAGATGGACCGCGCGATGCTGCTGGCCAAGATCCGCAGCGACCTGTGGCGGCTGGACACTCTGCGCGAATGGGCCTGGAACCCGGCCGAGCACAACCCGGCCGGCGCCATCGACCTCATCCTCAACACCGAATGGGCGCCCGAGCAGGAGCGCGTGAAGGCGCTGCACGAGCGCATCAAGCGCCTGCCGGCCTTCTATGTCGCGGCTCGTAGCAGCCTTGGCGGTGTGACGCGCGAGCACACCGAGCTCGCGCTGCAGCAGGCGCCCGGCGTGCTGGCGGTGCTGGACGATGTGGAGTCGCACGCCCAGCAACTGGGCCTGGGCTCGCTGATGCGCCCCGCGCTGACCGCGGCCCGTGCCGCCGTGGCGGGGTATCAGGCGCACCTGAAGAAGCTGCTGCCCACGGCCAGGCGCCCGTGGCGGCTGGGCGCGGCGCTGTACGAGCCCAAGTTCGCGCACGAGATCCAGTCGGCCGCGACGGCCCGCCAGACCTATGAGCTGGCGCTGGCCCGCCGCGAGGAGGTGCTGGCCAGCATGCACACGCAGGCGGCCGCGCTGTGGCCCACCGTCATCGGCGCAGAGGCGCCGCCGGCCGACCGCTTCGCGCTCATCGGCCGTGTCATCGCCAAGCTCAGCGAGAAGCATGTCGCGCGCGAGCGCTTTGTCGACGAGATCCGTGCGCAGATTCCGCAGCTGGAAGCCTGGGTGCGCGACCATGACCTGCTGACCCAGGACGCGAGCAAGCCGCTGGCCGTGCGCGAAACGCCCGCCTACCAGCGCGGCGTGGCTGGCGCCAGCATCGACGCGCCCGGCCCTTACCGCCCGCAGGACCGCACCTACTACAACGTCACGCCGCTGGACGACCTGACGCCCGAGCAGGCCGAGAGCACGCTGCGCGAGTACAACCACTGGATCCTGCAGATCCTCAACATCCACGAGGCCATCCCCGGCCACTACACGCAGCTGGTGTACGCCAACCGCTCGCCCAGCAAGGTCAAGGCGCTGTTCGGCAGCGGCTCCATGGTGGAGGGCTGGGCCGTGTACGGCGAGCGCGTGATGATCGAGAGCGGCTATGGCGCGTCGCCCGAGATGACGCTGATGTGGGGCAAGTGGCATCTGCGCTCGGTGACCAACACCATCCTCGACTACAGCGTGCACGTGCTGGGCATGGGTGAGAAGGACGCGCTGGACCTGCTGACCCGCCAGGCCTTCCAGACCCAGCGCGAGGCGGTGGAGAAATGGCGCCGCGTGCAGCTGACGTCGGTGCAGCTGACCAGCTATTTCAGCGGCTACAGCGAGATCGTCGCGCTGCGTGAGCAGCTCAAGGCACGGCCCGGCTTCAGCCTCAAGGCCTTCCACGAGAAGTTCCTGAGCTACGGTAGCGCGCCGGTGCGGCTGATTGCCGCGCAGATGAGCTGAGCAGGCGCCTGCCCGTCACCGGCGCGCCAGCGCCGGCCTTGTTTCGCCTTGGGCCAGGGGCGGCGCGCCGTGCCTGGTCTGCCCCTGGCCGTCTGTCCCTGGCAATGGGTACGGAGTCCACCTCCCTTCGGCGTCAGCCCGGATTTCGTAGACTTGTTTACTGAACGGGTTCTTGTTTATTGATATTTTGAGATCGTGCTGTGCAGGCACGGGGTGAGGTCGGGCATCGACCTCGCCGCCGGCCGCGCAGCTTGGGCGGGTGGGTTGCTGCCATCGCCGCCCGGCCGTCGAGAGACGCCTGCTCAACAAAACATCCAGGAGACAAGCCATGTTGACGCCAAGCACTGCGAGGGTGAGAAGCAATTCAGCATGCCCGCCTTGCTGCCCGAAAGCCTCCCTCCCGTCGTTGCCAATGCTCGCCGTGGCCCGGGCTACGGCGGCGCTGGACTAGATCGGGGCCCTTTCGGACGGCCTGTCGGTCACGCCGACTTCCCTCTCACCCTCTGAGCCCGAAGGCTGAGCTGCCCGGGCGGCGACCCGTGCCGGGGCGCCGCCCCACCCCTTCGCTTCGTTCCCAGCCCTGTCGTTCGCCCGGCGCCGCCCTGGTGTGCGCCGCTGCAGAGCGCGGGGGCCGCCCTGGCCGATTGCAGTACGCGCCCGCCGAGCCCGGTAGCGGGCGCGCCGTGTGACCCAAGCGCCGGCGCCATTGACCTGAGGACTTATCGCCATGAACCACTCAACGTTGACCGTTTTGCGCAAGCTCGCCCGTCTGCCCGTGGCGGCCGCCCTGCTGGGCGGTGCGGCCGTGACGCTGCCCAGCCATGCCGACATGCGCATCCAGAATGCG
This sequence comes from Pelomonas nitida, assembly GCF_043555975.1. Classification (NCBI taxonomy): domain Bacteria; kingdom Pseudomonadati; phylum Pseudomonadota; class Betaproteobacteria; order Burkholderiales; family Sphaerotilaceae; genus Roseateles; species Pelomonas nitida. The sequence goes on from NZ_JBIGIA010000031.1 coordinate 11,343, forward strand.
CAACTCGTCGAAGCGAATGGCACGCCCTTCATCATGCGCGGCGTGAACGTGCCGCACGCCTGGTACACCGACAAGACCGCGCAGACGCTGATCGACATCGCCGCGCGCGGCGCCAACAGCGTGCGCCTCGTGCTGGCCAACGGCGTGCGCTGGACGCGCACCGACGAAGCCGCCGTGCGGGACCTGATCGCCAAGTGCAAGGCGGCGAAGCTGATTGCCGTGCTGGAAGTGCACGACACCACCGGCTACGGCGAGCAGGCCGGCGCCTCCTCGCTCGACCAGGCGGCTGACTACTGGGTCAGCATCAAGAACGCGCTGATCGGGCAGGAAGACTATGTGATCGTCAACATCGGCAACGAACCCATCGGCAACGGCCAGGCCGCGTCGCTGTGGATCGATGGCACCAAGAACGCCATCACCAAGATCCGCGCCGCCGGCATCAAGAACACCATCATGGTGGACGGCCCCACCTGGGGCCAGGACTGGCAGGGCGTCATGAAGGCCAATGCCGCCCAGGTCTTCGCGAGCGACCCGCTGCTCAACACGGTGTTCAGCATCCACATGTATGCCGTCTACGGCACCGACAGTTCGGTGAGCGACTACCTCGCCGCCTTCCGTGCGGCGCAGCTGCCGCTGGTGGTGGGCGAGTTCGGCAACACCTTCCAGGGGCAGCCGGTGGCGGTGAACGCGATCCTGAGCCTGGCCCAGCAGTACGGCATCGGCTACATGCCGTGGTCGTGGTCGGGCAATGGCGGCTCGGACGCGTCGCTGGACATGGTCAACGGCTTCAACGGCGCGAGCCTCACGGCCTGGGGCGAGCTGGCGTTCAACAGCGCCAACGGCATCACCGCCACGGCCAAGCGCGCCACCATCTTCACCGGCAGCGGGCCGGCGCTGCCGGGCGTGCCGGCAGCCACGGCGACGGCGGGCGATGCCAGCGTGGCGTTGAGCTGGTCGGCGGTGAGTGGCGCGACGAGCTACGACGTGGCGCGCGCGCTGTCGTATGGCGGCCCGTTCACCAACGTCGCCACGGCGCTCACCAGCACCAGCTACAGCGACAGCGGCCTGACCAACAACACGACCTACTTCTATGTGGTCTCGGCGCGCAACAGCGCTGGCGCCACGCCCTCGGCGGTGGTGTCGGCAACGCCCAAGTCCAGCAGCAGCGGCGGCGGCGGTGGTGGCAGCGGCGCCTGCACGCTGACGGTCGACGGCAGCAACGACTGGGGCAGCGGCCAGATCACGCGCGTGAGCCTGGCCAACACCGGCACCAGCAACGTGGTGGACTGGACCCTCAGCGTCACCGAGAGCAATGACTTCACGGTCCAGAACAGCTGGAACGCCAGCGTCACCAAGGCCGGGCGCGTGCTGACGCTGACCCCTGCGGCCTGGAACCGCACCGTGGCGCCGGGTTCCACCGTCGAGGCGGGGCTGCAGCTCGCCTACAGCAGCGGGCGCCCGGTGGCGATCGCGGCCTCCGCCGGCAGCCTGGGCTGTGCGGTCACGCTGAAGTAGGCCCCCGCCGGCTGACGGCGCAAGTGCCGGGGTGTCTGCACGGGGAGCGCCCCCGACACCCCCGGCCCGCGCCTGGCCGGCATCACCACGCTCTGAGGAAGCGGCCGGCCAGCCAGGACACGCCCATGCTCGCCAGCAACGCGGCGACCACGCTGAGCGACCAGACCATCGGATGCGCGGTCGCCAGGCCGGAGAGCGCGGTGGCGATGATGCCGCCCGCGGTCAACAGCGGCATGGACAGCAGGGCCACGGCAACAGCCAGTGCCGCCACCGTGACCAGCGGGGCGCAGGCGAACAGCGCGCGCATGCCGCCCGCGCGCTCCACCGGCGCGCGGCGCGGGATCGTGTCCAGCAGCACGAACTCGGCGATCTCGGGCCAGAACTCCTCGCAGATCGCGGCGCCATGCCCGCCGTGCACGAACCGCACCTCGGTCAGAGACAGCGAGGGCGACTCGGGCGCACTGATCTCCTTGCGCCAGGCCGGCACCGGCTCTGCATCATGGAAGCCGAATGCGCCGGCCCCGCCGACGTCCAGCCAATGCAGGCGCAGGTACTCGAAGACCGCCGGCAGGAACGCGACCACCCCATCGGCGTTGCCGACATAGTTGAGGACGCGGCCGACCTGCCCGCCGCGTTGCGCCCAGGCGTAGTCGCGCCGCACGACGCTGCCGGCGAACACCACGGCGTCGAACCGGATGGCGGGGCACAGCGCCATGGCGTGCGCGGCGATGTAGGTGCCGTTGCTGTGGCCGACGAAGCTGATCCTTGCGTTCGGGAAGTGGCTGCGAACGTCGGCATAGCGCTCCATGAACCAGTGGGTCGCGCGGGTGCGGCCGTTGGGCTTGACGAAGTCCCACATCGAGAAGAAGCCATAGCTCGGGCTCGGGGCGCGCACCGCGATGGCGTTGGTCCGCCCCAGCGTCTTGATCTCGCGGGCGACGCGCTTGGTCCAGAAGCCGTTGTCGCGGATGCCGTGGACGACGAGGACCGCATGCTCCACCTTGTCGTTGACGCCGCCGGCCGCGACGCCGCCTTCGCTCAGGTCCATGGGGTCGAGGTAGTCGTCGATGTCGCCGGAAGGCAGGGCCCAGGCCTGGTCCTTGAAGTCCTTGAACGGCATGGCGATGGACGCGACGACGCGCTCGCGGCGGGCGACGGTGGCGGGCGCCGTGCCGGCCAGTTGCAGCGCCTCGATGTGGTTGCTGCCGTCCAGCTCGACATAGGCGAACTCCGCGCGTGGCCCGAGCTCCGTGCAGTCGGTGGGCGAGATGAATTCGTCGCGTGCGCCGAGCAGGAAGATGGTGGTCGGCAACCCGTCGGCGCTGAGCGGATGCGGAGACAACGCACGGTGTCTGTCGCGCTCGCGCTCGCGCCGCAGCGCGGTCATGATGTTCACGTACTGGATGCGTGCCGACACGACGAAGGGCGAGCCCCGCCGGAGCTGCCAGATGAAGGGCACGCGGGAGCCGCCGTCGCGGCCGCCGGGCGCCAGCCACGCGGCGAGTTTGGTGAGGCCCAGCAGCAGCGGCGACAGGAATCGCACGTGGTCGGGTGAGGCCGTCGAGAACTCCCAGCCGCGCGTGATGCCCGCGAGCACGACCAGGCGGTGGATGCGGTCCGCCCACCACACCGCGCGATGCCGTTGCACCTCGCCCGATTCGTCCGAGCCATGCGCCATGCAGAACAGGCGGCGGGCCAGCAGCGAGCCGGAGCTGAAGCCCAGCAGCACGATGCTGGCCACGTCGCGCCGCTCGTTGAGCCGCTCGCACACCAGCGCGAACAAGCTGTCGGCGACCTCGTTCGCGTCTCTCGTGCAGAACATCGGCAGCTGCAGGGGCGGCGCCCAGACCTCGGCTCCCGGCAGCTCGGCGCTCAAGGCGTCCAGCGTCTTCTGCGGAAACTCGCCGCCTGGGTTGCCGCCCAGCAGCCAGTCCCCGGTGTCCGTCCAGCCTCGAATCGCGATGATGATCGTTCCAGCCACGACATGCTCCCTGTTGCTTGAGCGCGCATCGTCGACGGAGCCCGTCTGGCTCGCCTCCTCAAGTTGCAGGATCGGCCCCAGCGTGTGATCGGCGGGGTGCTGGAGCCCGCGAGCCAGGCTTTCTCCTTGCTGTCGCCGATTAGCATGCCGGCTTCACTGGAGGAGCCCCATGCCCTGGCGCCGACTGGCCGTTGGCCTTGCTGTTTGTTTGACCCTGAGTGCCGCCCAGGCGGCCACCGACCCCGCGCGCCTGCAGATGCTGCTGAACGAGCAACGCTACGTTGACGCCCGCGCCGACCTCGCGGTGCTGCTGCGAGCGCCCCGGCCCGCTGCGGCCGAGCGCGAGCTGATCTACCAGTGGCTGTTCGCCCGCGACGACGGCGCCGCCATCGACCAGCGCACGCGCAGCGTGTTGACGCGTGCACGCGCCGACGCCGTGGACCTGCTCGCCGCCGGCCGCCTGGCGCTGGACCGGCGCGACTTCGAGCGCGCGCGCCTGTGCTTCGAGCGCGTGCTGGCGCAAGGCGCTTCGCCCGCTCACCAGGCCCAGGCGCTGCGCGGGCTGGGGCAGCGCCACCATCAGCTGCGCGAGTTCGACGCGGCGCTGCAGAAGCTGGAGCAGGGCGTGGCCACGCAACGCACGGCCGATGGCCTGGCGGCCCAGGCCGAGACGCTGATCCGCGTCGGCCGCACCGAGGACGCCATCGCCGCCGCCGAGGCCGCCGTGGCGCTCAACCCGTTCCACGAGGGCGCGCACTACCTGCTGGGCAATGGCTATGTGCGCGAGAACTACACGCAGCTGGCCGCACGCCTGGGCGATGGCTTCGCGCCGCTGCTGGCCGATGTGCGGCGCGCGTCGGATGCCTTCGAGCAAGGGCGCTTCGACGAGGCGCTGGCCGTCAGCCTGGCGGTGCTGAAGCGCTGCCCGCAGCTGGGCCGCGCACACGCCATCGCGGCCAAGGCGCTGGAGTCCCAGCGCTTCGTCGTCGACGTGCACCGCGCCGCCTACGAACGCCGCTTCGCCGCCACGCCCATGCCCGTCATTCCGGGCATCGAGCGCTATGTGCTGAACTGGCAAGACCTGTCGCCCCGCCACCGCAAGCGCGTGGCGCTGTCCGTCGCGCCGTGGAAGGCCTTCATCCCGGTGCTGGTGGAGGGCGGCGCCACGCACTTCATCAAGCCGATGTGGATGCGCCTGTCCGAAACGCCCGAGGCGCACGCGCTGAAGGACGCCCGCATCGACTACGACTCGCGGCTGTGGGACGACGTGCGCGGCATGGGCGGGCACTTCACGGTCACCGGCATCGAGGACGTGGAGCGCAGCATCTTCGACCGCTACAACACCGTGCTGCACGAGTTGACGCACCAGGTGCACGGCGTGCTGACGGCCGATGCCGCGCGCGAGATCGAGGCGCTCTACAACCAGGCGAAGGCGCGTGACGCGGCCACGCGCAACGGCTTCCTGTCGCGCTACGCCGGCGGCTCGGTGTGGGAATACTTCGCCGAAGGCGCCAACGCCGAGGCCTCGCCGCGCCGCGACGCCTACGACGGCCGCGAGATCGTGCGCGAGCGGCTCGTCGAGCTGGACCCGGCGCTGCGTGCCCTCGTGCGGCGCTCCTTCGCCCAGCGCGACACACGGGCCAGCCTGCCGGTGGCCCTGGTCAAGGCCGGCGAGCAAAAGCTCGAGGACGGCCGGCTGGACCAGGCCACGCCGCTGTTCGAGCGGGCACTGGCGCTGGCACCCGATGACGAGAGCGCGCTGGCCGCGCGACTGCACGGCTTGTCGCTGGCCGGGGGCGGGCAGGCGGCGCGCGAGTTGTCGACGCGGGCGCTGGCCCGGCACCCGGGCAGCGGCGCGCTGCGCGTGGCGGCCGCCGATGCGTTGTGGCATGGCGGCGCATCGGTCACCGGCGAGGTGCTGCCGGTGCTGACGCAAGGCCTCGCGGAGCTCAAGGGCGAGGACCGGTTCCGTGTGGACCTGGCGCTGGCCGACCAGTACCGGCGCCTCGGTCAGGTGCCGCAGGCGCTGACGGCCTACGACGCGGCGCTGGCCTACCAGGGCGATCAGCCGGAGGCGCTGTGGGGCCGCGCGGCGACGCTGGCGCTGGCGAGCCGCTGGGACGAGGCCTTCACGCAGTACGAGGCGGTGCTGCGCCTGCGCACGGGGCTGGTGCCGCTGCGGCGCGACTATGCGCTCGACCTGCTGCGCGCCGGCCGGCTGGACGCCGCCCGCGCGCAGATCAAGGCGGCGCTGCTGCTGGATGCCCGCGACCCCGCCACGCTCGCGCTGCAGGCCTGGGCCACGCTCGCAGCGGGCGATGCCGCAGCCGCCCGCCGCGGCGCGGACGAGGCGCTGGCGCAGGGCGCCTGGTGCGACCTGGCCGTCATCGTGCAGGCGGGCGCGCTGCGCGCGCTGGGCCAGGCCGACGCGGTGCGGGCCGCGCTGGCGCCCTTGCGTGAACGCCTCGCGGCGGGCGCGCCGCCGGCCTATGTCTTCCGGCCCGATCAATCGGCCTGGCTGTCCGTGCACGAGTTGCCGGCCGTCGAGCAGCGCGTCATGGCGCAACTCGTGCCGTGAAGGCCTTTCTGCGTCGCCTGCAGGCGCCCCAGATCAACGGGCTCAGCGTTGCGCTGGGCGTCGCCGCCACGCACCTGGCCATCGGTGGCCTGTTCGGCGAGACGGCCGGGCTGGCCGCCGTGAGCGGGGCCGTCTGTGCCAGCCTGCCGGATGTGCCCAACCCGCCGCAGCGCGTGCTGTCGCGGGTGCTGCCGGCCGCGCTGGCGGGCGCGATCGTCACGCTGCTCGTCGGGCTGACCGACGGGTCGCTGGGCGCCACCGTGGCGCTCGTCGCCGTGGTGGGCTTTCTGTCGTTGATGACGCTGGCCTGGGGTGCACGCGCCGGCCCCTTGTCGTTCTCGCCCATCCTGGCCATGGTGTTCGCGATGGCCTGGGACCGCACGGCCGGGGCGACGTCGCCCTGGGAGCACGCGGCCTGGGTAGGCGTGGGCGGCGTCGTCTACGCGGGCTGGGCGCGATCGGCGGCGGTGCTGATGCGGCACCGCTTGCGCGAGCTGGCGCTGGCGCAGGCGCTGCAGGCGGCCTCGGCGCGCGTGCGGTCGCGGGCGCAGCGCATCGCGCTGGCCGTCGGGGCCGACGAAGCCCGCATCCGCGCCTCCATCGCCGACGACGTGGTGCTGGCCGACGCGCTGCAGGCCGCGCGCGACCAGGTCTTCGCCGCGCGCCGCTCGCCGCGCAGCCGCAAGCAGACCGACCTGCTGCTCGGGCTGATCGAGCTGCGCGACCTGCTGCTGGCCAGCCGGCTCGATACCGAGTTGCTGGGCCAGGACTTCCCCGGCCGCCAGTGGCGCGCCGCGCTGGCGGACACGCTGCGCCAACTGGCGGACGTGCTGGCGGCGCTGGCCGACACGCTGGTGCTGGGCACGCCCGTGCCCGAGATGTCGGCGGCGGCCGGCCGCGAGCAGCTCGCGGCGCGGCTGGCCGACATCCAGGCGCCTCCGGGCGATTCACGGGCCCACGTCGTCTCGGCGCTGCAGTCGCGGCTGGGCCACATGCTGGGCGACGTCGCTGCCATGGTGGCGCGGCAGGCGAGCCCGGCCGATGTCGAGAGCTCGTGGACGCCCGAAAAGCTGGCCCCCTTCGTGTCTCCCGAGGGCTGGCCGCTGGACGCGCTGAAGCCTCACCTGACGCTGCAGTCGGGCGTGCTGCGGCACGCGCTGCGCTCGGCGATCGCGCTGTCGCTGGCCTATGCGCTCGGCGCCGCGCTGCCGTGGGCGGCGCACCCGTTCTGGCTCATGCTCAGCGTGGCCGTCGTGCTGCGCGGCACGCTGGACCAGACGCTGGCCCGCCGCAACGGCCGGATCATCGGCACGGTGCAGGGCTGCCTGCTCGTCATGCTGTTGGCGCATGTGCCGTCGACCTGGCTGTTGAGCCTGTGCTTCATCGCCGCAGTGGGAACGGCGCACGCCTATGTGAACCTGCGCTACCGGGTGGCCGCCACGGCCGCCACGTTGATGGCGCTGCTGCAGCCGCTGATGCTGGACCCGGGCAGCAGCCCGGCGATCGGCGAGCGGCTGGCCGACACCTTCATCGGTGCCGGCCTCGCGTGGCTGTTCAGCTTCGTGCTGCCGAGCTGGGAACGCAGTGTCGTGCCGCGGCTGGCGGTGCAGCTGCGCGAAGCCCTGGCCCGGCATGCGGCCAACATGCTGCACTGGATGCCGGGGCCAGACGTGCAGCTCGCCCAGCGGCTGTCGCGCCAGCAGGCCTACACGGCGCTGGCGGCCTTGGCGGCAGCCGCGCAGCGCACGCGCGTGGAGCCCGAACGCGTACGGCTGCCCGAGGCCGAGATCGAGGCCGCGCTGAGCCATGGCTACCGCTTGATGGCCTTGCTGGGCGCGGTGCAGCAGCTCACGCAGCGGCGCGTCGACCGGCTCGATGCGGCCCGCGTCGAGACCGCGCTGCCGCTGGCGCGCAAGGCCTGCGTGGACGTGCTCAACGGTGAGCCCATGAGCGGTACCGACCCCGCCGAGACGCCCGACGGCGATGCCGGCGCCTGGCCCGAGCACCTGGGCCAGCAAGACCTGACGCCCTGGCTGCTGCGCCGGCTGCGGCTGTGCCGGCACGAGTCGCGCGAGGTCTTCGCCGCGCTGGATAGGCTTCAGCCGCACTGAGCTACCGATCGCGCGGTCTAATGCAAGGTGAGAGTGATCGCGCCATGTGCGCAGGAGTAAAGACATGCCCATCCAAACCCGTGCTGCCGTTGCCTGGAAGGCCGGCGCCCCGCTGACCATCGAGACCCTGGACCTGGAGGGGCCGCGCGATGGCGAGGTGCTGGTGGAGGTGAAGGCCACCGGCATCTGCCATACCGATGAATACACGCTGTCGGGTGCCGACCCCGAAGGCCTGTTCCCGGCCGTGCTGGGCCACGAGGGCGCGGGCGTCGTGCTGGAGAGCAAGGTGCCGTGGCTCAAGCCCGGTGATCACGTCATCCCGCTCTACACGCCGGAATGCCGCGAGTGCAAGTTCTGCCTAAGCCGCAAGACCAACCTGTGCCAGGCCATCCGCTCCACGCAGGGCAAGGGCCTGATGCCCAACGGCACGTCGCGCTTCTCGCTGAACGGCGAGCCCGTCTTCCACTACATGGGCACGAGCACGTTCTCCAACCACATCGTCGTGCCGGGCATCGCGCTGGCCAAGATCCGGCCCGACGCGCCGTTCGACAAGGTCTGCTACATCGGCTGCGGCGTGACCACCGGCGTGGGGGCCGTGCTTTTCTCGGCCAAGGTGGAGGCGGGCGCGAACGTCGTCGTCTTCGGCCTCGGCGGCATCGGGCTGAACGTCATCCAGGGCGCGAAGATGGTGGGCGCCAACAAGATCATCGGCGTGGACATCAACCCCGCGCGCGAGGCGATGGCGCGCAAGTTCGGCATGACCGACTTCGTGAACCCCAAGGACGTCGGCAACGTCGTCGACCACATCGTGCAGTTGACCGACGGCGGCGCGGACTACTCCTTCGAATGTGTGGGCAATGTGCAGCTCATGCGCCAGGCGCTGGAGTGCACGCACAAGGGCTGGGGCCGTTCCATCATCATCGGCGTGGCGCCGGCGGGTGCCGAGATCAGCACGCGGCCGTTCCAGCTGGTCACCGGCCGCCACTGGGAGGGCAGTGCCTTCGGCGGCGCGCGCGGCCGCACGGATGTGCCCAAGATCGTCGACTGGTACATGGAAGGCAAGCTCAACATCGACGAGCTGATCACGCACAAGCTCAAGCTCGAGCAGATCAACGAGGGCTTCGAGCTGATGCGCCGCGGCGAATCCATCCGCGCCGTCGTCGAGTTCTGACCTGACGGCAAGCCGGCGCGGCTGCCGCAGCCTCGCCGGCAATGTTGCTTTGCAATTCATGTGGGAACACACAATCGCCAAGTCGCGCCGTGTTCCCTAAGCTGACGTCGAACCCAGTTCCACCCGCAGAACTGTTCCGAGACGCGCATGAACACCTCCCTCTCCCCACGCCAACCCTTCTACAAGTCGCTGTACCTCCAGGTCATCGGCGCCATCATCATCGGCGTGCTGGTGGGCCATTTCTGGCCCCAGGCCGGCGAAGCCCTGAAGCCGCTGGGTGACGGGTTCATCAAGCTCATCAAGATGATCATCGCGCCGATCATCTTCTGCACCGTGGTGGTGGGCATCGCCGGCATGGAAGACATGAAGAGCGTCGGCAAGACGGGCGGCTACGCGCTGCTGTACTTCGAGATCGTGTCGACGGTGGCACTGATCGTCGGCCTCGTCGTCGTCAACGTGCTGGAGCCGGGTGTCGGCATGCATGTGGACCCCGCCACGCTCGACACCAAGGGCATCGCGGCCTACACCGGCCCGGGCAAGATGCAGGGCACGGTGGACTTCCTGCTGGCCATCATCCCGACGACCGTCGTCGATGCCTTCGCCAAGGGCGAGATGCTGCAGGTGCTGCTGTTCTCGCTGCTGTTCGGCTTCGCGCTGCACCGCTTCGGCGGCCGCGGCACGCCGCTGTTCGACGGCATCGAGAAGCTCTCCCACGTGTTGTTCGCCATCGTCGGCATGATCATGAAGCTGGCACCCATCGGCGCCTTCGGCGCGATGGCCTTCACGATCGGCAAGTACGGCGTCGGCTCGCTGCTGTCGCTGGCCAAGCTGATGGGAGCGTTCTACGCCACCTGCTTCATCTTCGTGTTCGTGGTGCTGGGCTTCATCACGCGGCTGCATGGCTTCTCGGTGTGGAAGTTCGTCAAGTACATCCGCGAGGAGCTGCTGATCGTGCTGGGCACGTCGTCCAGCGAGTCGGTGCTGCCGCGCATGATGGCCAAGCTGGAGAACCTGGGCGTGCGCAAGTCGACCGTGGGCCTGGTCATCCCGACCGGCTACTCGTTCAACCTCGACGGCACGTCGATCTACCTGACCATGGCGGCCGTCTTCATCGCGCAGGCCACCGACACGCCGATGACGCTGACGCAGCAGCTCACGCTGCTGGCCGTGCTACTGCTGACGTCCAAGGGCGCCGCCGGCGTGACGGGCAGCGGCTTCATCGTGCTGGCGGCCACGCTGTCGGCGGTGGGGCATGTGCCGGTGGCGGGCCTGGCGCTGATCCTGGGCATCGACCGATTCATGTCCGAGGCCCGCGCGCTGACCAACCTGGTCGGCAACGGCGTCGCGACGGTCGTGGTAGGCAAGTGGACGGGCGAGCTGGATGCCGAGCGCCTGCACGCCGTACTGGACGGTGGCGCGGCGCCAGCGCCGGCATCGACGCCTGTCGGCGTCGCCGATACTGCGCAGCCCTCCATGGCCACCACCCATCGATAAGGATTTGCGGATGGAACTGTTGTCGGAACACCGCAGCTTCGGCGGCACCCAGCGCTTCCTCCGCCACGACTCGGCCGAGATCGGCCTGCCCATGCGCTTCGCGCTCTACGTGCCGCCGCAGCCGCGGGCGCTGCTGGTGTTTCTCGCCGGGCTGACCTGCACGGAAGAGACCTTCACGATGAAGGCCGGCGCCCAGCGCCTGGCCAGCGAACTGGGCCTGGCCCTGTTGATGCCCGACACCAGCCCGCGCGGTGCCGGGGTGCCGGGCGAGGCTGATGCCTGGGACTTCGGCGTCGGCGCCGGCTTCTACCTCGACGCGACGCGTGAGCCCTGGGCCCGGCACTGGCGCATGGAGAGTTACCTCGTCAACGAGTTGATCCCGCTGGCGCAGCGCGAGACGGGCCTGGCCAGGACGGGGCTGTTCGGCCACTCCATGGGCGGCCACGGCGCGCTGACGCTGGCGCTGCGCCACCCGGGGCGCTTCCAGTCGCTGTCGGCCTTCGCGCCCATCGCCGCGCCGACGCAGTGTCCCTGGGGCGAGAAAGCCTTCACCGGCTACCTCGGCGAAGACCGCGCCGCCTGGGCCGCGCACGACGCCAGCGAGCTGATGCAGCTGCAGCGCAGCGCGCCTTACCCCGGCGGCATCCTCATCGACCAGGGCCTGGCCGACAAGGTCCTGGCCGATCAGCTGCACCCGGACGCCTTCGAGGCCGCCTGCGCCGCCGTCGGCCAGCCGCTCACGCTGCGCCGGCACGAGGGCTATGACCACGGCTACTACTTCATCGCCAGCGTCGTCGACGACCACCTGCGCCACCACGCCGAACGGTTGATCGGAGCCTAGGAGGCTGTCGGGCATTGGGCCTGGAGCGCGCCGGGGCGAGTTGCGGGGCAAGGCAAGGCGCCGACGAGGCGTGGGATCGGCCCCCACAACGAGTCGGCAACGCCGAATTGCCCCGCAAC
>NZ_JBIGIA010000032.1:0-19580 GCF_043555975.1 Pelomonas nitida
GCACGGCCTCCTGCTTGAACTCCATCGTGTAGCGCGCCCTCGGCGCCGCCTTCGGCTTCGTCATTCCCACTCTCCTTGCTTGCATTGAATCACTCAGCAAGGGAGACGGTTTTCGGGGGCAAGGTCAAGCCCTAGCGCGCTTGCGGGTGGCTGATCGCTTGCTGGCGTGCTGGGCATGCGAGGCAGCGTCAACGCCTGCCAGATGAGCGCGACGGTGGCCAGCGGCACGACGCACGAGAAAGCACCCCGCCACCCGATGAAACCGCCAAGGAAGCTCCCCAGGGGGGCAGCGACGGCAGTCGCCAACGCGCTGCCCCCTTGGAGCAGAGCGAGCGCGCGCGCCACGAAGTGCTCAGGGACGATACGCATCACCACGGCCGTGGACATCGACCAGCAGCCGCCCACCGCAACGCCAAGAAGCGCTCGGCCGAGCATGAAGATCGTGTAGTTCGGCGCCATGGCGACCAGCACGGCGGAGATGACCATCGTGGCGGTAAATGCCAGGATGACGTGCTTGCGGTCGAACCGCGCGGTGATGGACGACGCCCAGAGGCTGGTGAGGACAGCAAAGATGCCCGACACAGCGATAGCCTGGCCGGCCTGCCCCTCAGTAAGGCTGAGCTCGGCGGCGATGGGTGTCAGCAGACTGACCGGCAGGAACTCGTTCGCCACCAGCGCGAAAGCGCACAGCGACATGGACAGCACAGCGCCCCAGACATGCCGGGCTACGGAATCGGCTCGTTCTGATGCCATGAAGAAACCTTCGAAACGCGGCACCTGCCGCAAGACGGGCAGGCGCCCTAGGAGAGTCCCGGCACGCCTGCTTCGGAAGTGAGATGAGAAGGACCTGGCTCAACCTTGCGGTTGACCAGGCCGACGACCCGTTGGTGGCCGCTAGCCGCAGACCGCTCCTGGCCCGCAGCGACAACTGCGTGGGGCGTTCACTTGTCGCGAGGCTTCAGCAGCTCGCCGAAGTGCACCTCGTTGCGCTCCGCCAGGCTGTCGACCTTGTCGCGGAAGGCGCGGACGTAGGGCGTGCGGAAGTGCTCCTCGAGAGCCTCGCGATTGCGCCAAGCCTCCGTCAGGAAGATGGAGCCATCCGCCTCTTCGAAGACGTTGTAGTAGATGAGCCCCTCTTCGCGTCGCGTCGGCTCGACCAGCGACAGCAAGGCCTGGCGCAGTTCCGCTTCCTTGCCAGATCGCGGCTTCTTGATGCTGCAGATGTTCACCACGCCCGGCGCACTGGCGTCATGCTTGCTCGGTTGGCCCTTAGGGGAAACCATCCGGCCGAAGTGCGCCTCGTTGCTGCCATCCACCAGGCTCGGAATCTTGCGGATGAACTCCTGCACCGCCGGCTGCTGAATGTGGCGATCCAGGTCCTCCTGCGAGCGCCAGGCCTCCAGCAGGAACAGCCCCCCGTCCTTGGTCCCGTAGACCTGGTAGAACAGGTGGCCTGCTTCCTTGCTGGTCGGCTCGACCAAGGCAAGCAGCGTTTGCCGCAGTTCCTCGGATTTGCCAGGCAGAGGGCGCATCAGGGCGCACACGTTGACCGAATCGGCATGTGCCATCGAGGCGCCCACGGTCAAGACGAGCGCCGCCAGAGCCTTCCGCAGCACGCTGGTCATGCTGCCGGCTGCGCCAGGTGCTGGGTGAAGAAGGCGGTGAGCTTCTCGAAGGGAATCAGCGTCACACGGTCGTACAGGTCGACGTGGCCAGCACCCTTGACGTAGTACAGCTCCTTCGGCTCTGCGGCCCGCTTGTAGGCGTCCTCGCTGAACTCCTTCGAGTGCGCCACGTCACCGGTGATGAACAGCATGGGGCGCGGCGAAATCGTCTCGATGTCGTTGAACGGGTAGAAGTTCGCGAACTTCACCTCGTCATTGGCGCGCCGGCCGGTGGTCTTCGCCAGGGTCGAGCCCTTCGGCACCGAGGCGCCGCGCGGGGTGCGGTAGAAGTCGAAGAACTCGCGGGTGATGGGGTCGGCATCGGCAGAAAGCGTCAGCGGCAGGCCCAGGATGGGGGATTCGCCGCCGGTGAAGTCGACGTAACGCTGCAGGGCGGCCTCCGCGATCCGCTTCTTCCGGTCCTCCAGGGAGACGCCGTGCTGCAGGCCATTCCGGTAGGCCGAGCCCATGTCGTACATGCTGACCGTGGCCACCGCCTTCATGCGGGGGTCGATCTTGGCTGCGCTGACAGCAAAGCTGCCGCTGCCGCACACGCCGAGCACGCCGATACGCTCACGGTCGACGAAGGCTCGCGTGCCGAGGAAGTCCACAGCCGCGCTGAAGCCTTCCGAGTACACGTCGGGAGAGACCGCCTGGCGGGGCGCACCTTCGCTGTCTCCCCAGAACGGGAGGTCCAGCGACAACGTCACGAAGCCTTGCTCCGCAAGCTTCTGTGCGTAGAGGTTGGCGCTCTGTTCCTTGACCGCGCCCATCGGGTGGCTGACCGCGATGGCGGGGTACTTGCGTCCGTTGACCATGCCCTTGGGGGTGTACAGATTGGCGCCCACCTTCACCCCGTACTGGGTCTTGAAGGTCACGCTCTCGACGTTGAGCTTGTCGCTCTTGAAGAAGTTGTCTGCGCCGCTAATCACGGATGCACCTGCTTTCGTATCGGCAGCAAAGACGCTGCCCGTGGTTGTAAGAACGCTGCCCATCGCGACCATCACGCCGGTGCGCTTCATGAATTCCCGGCGGTCGGCGTCAGTTGCGGCCTTGTTGTCGCCGGAGTTCTGTTTGTTCATCTCAAAATCTCCATTCAAGTCGAGGCAAAGAGGGTCGCTACAGGAGATGTTGCGATGGGGAAGCCCTAGCAGCCTCACTGCTTGGTTCGATTCTGGGCATCGACGATAACTTTGACTAGGTAATGAACGGTTATCGAGCTTATTAGCTAATCTTATCAATTGACGTACAGACCTGGCCAGCCCAGTGCTTTGATTTGCTACTGAATCACGCTATACTTATTATAACTTTCAAGGAAACTCACCCGCAGAATCAATGGCGCGACGCAACCTCAACGACCTTCTTGCCTTCGTCACGGTGGCGCGTGAAGGCAGCTTCACGAAGGCGGCTGCATACCTCGGGGTCACGCAGTCGGCGTTGAGTCAGGCGATCCGCTCCTTGGAGGAGCGCATTGAGATTCGGCTCTTGACCCGGACCACGCGTAGCGTGGCTCCGACCGCGGCGGGGGAGCGGCTCTTGAGCTCCATCGGCCATCGGTTCGACGAGATTGAGGCGGAGCTGGACGCCCTGTCGGACCTGCGGGAGAAGCCTTCGGGCACGGTAAGGATCACGAGCGGAGAGCACGTGATCCACTCGACCTTGCTGCCCAAGCTGATGCCCGTCCTCGCCGAATGCCCCGACATCAAGATCGAGTTCGACTGCAGCTTGGGCTTCCGCGACATCGTCGCCGACCGATTCGATGCAGGCGTGCGTCTCGGCAGCACCATCGACAAGGACATGATTGCCGTGCCTATCGGCCCGCCTCTGCGAATGGCCGTCGCGGGCTCGCCCGACTACTTCCGGAGGCACCCCGCACCGAAGACGCCCAATGACTTGATGGAGCATCAGTGCATCAACCAGCGCATGCCGACTTCGGGAGGCCTGTACGTTTGGGACTTCGAGCGGCGCGGCAAGAAGGTCAATGTCCGCGTCGATGGACCGCTCATCTTCAACACCGTGCCGCCTCAGCTCGACGCAGCCCTGGCGGGCATGGGTCTCATCCTCCTGCCAGAAGACGAGCTGAGTGGGCACTTTGAGTCCGGGCGCTTGGTGCGGGTACTGGAAGACTGGTGCCAGCCGTTTGCGGGCTACCACCTGTACTACCCGAGCAGAAGGCAGCCGTCCCCGGCCTTCTCACTCGTCCTAGCGGCCCTTCAGCTGCGCCGCTGACGTCGGAGGCTGCTTCAGGCGTTGGCTCCACTGCCCATTTCAGGAGCTGCCGGAATGCGTCATTCGAGCCCGACCCACCAGCGCGAAAACTGCTGTTCCCGCCCGTCCAGGTACACCAGCTCTCCGATGCGCGGCGTCAGCAGCCGGTAGGGCTTGCCTGCACTGGCCGCCGCGGCTCGCTCAAACGGCTCGTCCCAAGCGTGTCGTGCCAGGCTGAAGCGACCGGCATGCGCCGTGAGAAGGTCCCGCGTGCGAAGAATCTCCGCCGCCTTCGAGGCCTCTTCGGGATTCATGTGGATGTCTGCCCACTCCTTGTTGTACTGACCCGAGTCGAGCGCTACGAGGTCGAATCGTTCGAAACGCTGGGCAATGCGCTCAAAGTGAGGGCCGAAACCCGTGTCGCCGCTGAAGTAGAGCCGGCGCTGCGCGGTCTCAACCGCGTAGCTCGCCCACAAAGCCTTGTTGCGGTCCATGAACCGCCCGGAGTAGTGCTGCGCAGGCAGAACGTGGATCGTCAGCCCCTCCGCAATCTCGAGCTTCGTGTACCAGTCAGCCTCTCGAATCTTCTCGGCCGGGTACCCCCAGTGCGCGAGGTGCGCCCCGTTGCCGAGCCCTGCGATGACCACGCGCGTCTTATTCAGCAGCGCCTTCATGCTGGCGTAGTCGAGATGATCGTAGTGGTCGTGCGAGATGAGCACTGCGTCCACGTCGGGGATGTCATCTACGCTGTAGATGGTCGTGCCGTCGAAGGCCTTCACCATCCAAGGCAAGGGTGCGGCGTAGTCACTGAAGACCGGATCGACCAGCAGCCGCTTCCCGCCAACCTGCACGTAGTACGAAGAGTGGCCCAACCACACCACGATGTCCTCGCCTGCCGGCAACGCCTTCAGGTCCGTCTTGACCGTCGGCAAGGCCACAGGGGGAGTCGGACGGTCCTTCGGGGCGAATCGCCCCCGAATCACCGCCATGGCGAAGGCCAGGCCGCCAGGCCTCGGTGGTGAGGCGACCTCGTTCTGAAACACCCCATCGCGATGCTGCGGCGACCGCTCCACCTCTGCCAGCCGTTCGCCCTTGGGTATCTGGCCCAGGGTCGGAGTCAGGTAGGCGCAACCGCCCGCCAACAAGGCGGCGAAAACGACTAGCGCGGTGACGAGGGATCGCTTCATAGCCTTCGACTCTATGCAGATTCCAGTGGGGCTGGGGTTGGTTGCGACTGATAGGGTCTATGAGCACCTCTTATGAATCACAAGGTGACCTGACGGGCACGATGCATCCGGCCTAGTCTTCTCGCCGCAACCGTTCCAGCGCGGCATCGACTACCGTGGGCACAGGACCGGCGTTTCGCCTTGCAGCCTGTGCTGGCACCAAGTCGACCTCCATCTCAAGCGCCGCCGCCACCCGGACCAGCGCCGCCAGAGGAACCGCTCCAGTGCCGCCCAGCACCGCCTCCACCAGAGCCAGCTTGACGTTGGCTCGCCGGGAAAGCTCCCACTCCGTGCGGCCAGAGGCAGCCAAAGCGGCACGCAAGCGCGCCGCGAGCTCGACCTCATTCATGGTGCACTGCCAAGCCACGGCACGGCCACCATCGGGTACCCCAGCTCATCGTCCGCAAGGTCTGGCTCATCCGGCAGCGGGGTGAAGTGCTCGCTCCGCAGGCTGCACAACCGGCAGTGCGTGCGCCGATGCTTGAGCTTCTCATCGACCCCGGTGAGTACGGCCGGAGAGGCGGCTTCGTGCACCGTTCCGCAACGCGGGCAGCGGCAGACCTTCATTCTTCGGCCCTCCCCGGTTCGGGCTGCACAACGCTCTCAAGGAGTTGGTAGACGCGGACGAGCTCTTGGTCACGTTGTGAGCCGACGAAGGTGTTGAGGCCGACCCACTGCTCCTCCTGACCGGGGAACACATACCCTGGCTTGTCTTCGACAAGCAGTGCCTCCCTAAGCTCGAAGACGCCTGCGCGCTCAAGATTCTTGGCCTTCCCATCCCAGGCGATTCGGTCGACCTGAGGGAACCAGGCCGGCACGTCGCCTTGACGGGCAAGGGCCTTTGCCACTGCACGGAACTGGTCGTGATCCTCGGGAAACACCACGATTCGCTCGAACAACTGGACGCTGGACTGCAGGAAGCTGAACAGGTGCGGACGACCGACCAACGCGCCGCCCACCATTGAGAAGAGCGTGCCTTCCAGGCCAAGCGCTAGGACGCGGGGGCGCGGGACAGCCGACCCTTTAGCGCGGGCAGCTGCGGCGAACCGCCGCGCAAGGTAGGGATCGGCACGGGGCGTCGCCCGGCGGCCGGGCCATTCGGTAGGCAGCGATTCGATGGGAGGACCGAACTGATGAGCCAGCAGGCCTGCAAGCTTCGCGGCGGCCTCGGCATCTATCAGCCCACTCAACGGTGGCGTGATGACGACGTTGCATGCGAGTTCACTGTCGGTCCAACCTCGGGCCTCTGCGTCGACTCCCACCCAAGCGCGTGGGCGCAGCCACGCCAAGTGCTTCTCAACGACAAGGGCGTTGCTCATCCGCACGTAGTCCAGGTCGCTGACATGCCGCTGGAGCTGGCCAAAGCGGGCTTTGCTTGTGAGGTCCTCGAACGTGTTGCCGATGACGCGTGGAGCAAGACCGGGCCCTAGGGCTTCGAGGATCACGGGAAGGCGATGCTCCTGCGGCCGGATAGACGTGAGGACGATCCGCACCCCGGGCCAGCCGTTCAGGAGGTCGGTGAGCAGCGGGATGCATTCGTACGGTTCGTGGCCGTCCTCGGACGAAGCTCGTCCGCGCGTCCAGCGGTACATCGACTCGCGGGGGTGCAGGACACCACCGATGCCCAGGTAGAGCACGTCAATCGACGAGTCGGCACCGGCGACACAAACGCCTGGGTTGTCCAGTTGCTCGGTCACGGCACGCTCACGGAACATTGAGCTGCGCCGTTCCGGTCGAAGGGGCGCCGGGCAATGTCGAACTGCAGGCAGTCGACGACGCGCAGTAGGTCGCCATCCCGTCGCGCGCCGCTGAACCCGGACACCTTCTCGCGCTCCACCGGCCAGCCTCTGGCCACATGCTGATCGCCGGCGTCGATCACGAACGCTTGGCGGATGCCGGTCAAGCAAAGGGCTGCCAGGTCTCGGGTCTGGCCATCCCATGACATGCACTCCACATCGAGGAACCAGGCCGGGGCAGCGCCGGTATCGACCAGCGCCGAGGCAATGCGGCGGAAGCGCTCTAGGTCATCCGGGAACACCACGATCCGGTCGAACAGCTCCTGGCAGACCTCAAGGAAAGCGAAGAGGAACGGCCGTGGAGCAAGCGGTCCGTCTAACGCTGTGTAGAGCGTGCCTTCGAGGCCCAGCACCAGGACGGTGGGGCGAACCTTGGCAGGGGCTTGAAGGTCGGTCGGCGTAGGGAGTTGCATGCTGGATGGGTGTCGTGGCGTGGGCTACAGGGAGGCCTAGGTGGGCAGCTCGCCCGGGCCGCGCGATGGCGGCGAGAGTTCGGGGCGCACTACGGATCGAAGCTGCTGCAGTCCGCCCACTGCGTTCATTGGGAAGTCCGGCATCTCGGGGCAGAAAAGCTCGCCTTCCTGCTCACGCAGGACCAGCACTGATGCATGCCCGACCGTTCCAGTCCATAGCTCCGAGATACGACGCGGCGTCCAGCGGCCTTCATGGGGCAGGAGGCACAGCACCTCGATCAAGGCTCCGGCATGCCCGCCAACATGGGCGACGAGCTCATCAGGCTGGTCGGTTGTGTAGGTGATGGCATACGCATCGGCCGTCTTGTCGTCTACCAGCAGGGTGGTCACGATCCAGGGGCGGGATAGGCGTGGCCAGGATGACGCGCACGACGTGGCATCGCTGATGCTCGGTGAGCAGCAGGCCGAAAGCATGGCTGTCCTTGACGGTTTATGAACCGTCAGTCTCGCGGGCGGTCCGGGAGCTTGGCAAGCGCTTCCGAGGGGCACTTGGCAAAGTACCAATAACGGACTATAGGCCGTGGCCTAAAAGGCACACCCTGGCGATGCTGTGCGCCGTGAACTCGACAGAAGCTGCCCCCACGGACACTGCTCGCAAGCGGTCATCCTTCGACCCTGCGGTCGCTGCTGCAGTGGGTCAAGCTGCGAGACAGCGAAGGGAGTCGATTGGCCTCGCGCAAGATGCCTTCTCCTTGAAGGCAGGCGTGGATCGTTCCTACTACGGCCGGTTGGAGCGGGGCGAACGCCAACCGACGGTGAGCCTGCTGTTGAGGATCGCCGGGGCGTTGGGGATGTCCGGAGCGGAGTTGCTCGCGGAAGCGGAGACGTTGCTGGCTAAGGGGAAGCGGCCGCGGAAGAAGGTAGTCTGAGGGGTCGGCGCTGCGGCCCTGGTTGGGCGAGTTTGACGCCAGAACTTTGCAGACCTATGTATGTATGCCGGCGGAGTGCCTGAAGCCTAAGTTGTTGAGCCTACTGACGGATCGGTCAGCGGCCTTAAAACTATGTGCCGTTAGGGGGTAAGAGCCTCGATGAACGCCGGCAAATCCACCGCCCTGCTGCAGGTTGCACATAACTATGAGGAACGCGGGCATCGCGTCCGCATCTTCACGGCTCGCCTGGACGACCGCTACGGCCGCGGCTTCGTCACCTCGCGACTCGGGCCGCAGCGGGAGGTGGAGCAGTTTGACGCCCAGACGGACTTCATCACGCTGATCGACGCCACCCCCGGCATCGCCTGCATCCTCGTCGACGAAGCGCAGTTCCTGTCCAAGCACCAGGTGCAGCAGCTGCACGAACTGGCCCACCTGCGCAACCTGCCAGCCATCTGCTACGGCCTGCGCACGGACTTCCAGGGCGAGCTGTTCCCCGGTTCAGCCACGCTGCTGGCGCTGGCCGACGAGATGGACGAAATGAAGACCATCTGCGATTGCGGCCGCAAGGCGACGATGAACATGCGCGTGGATGCCAGCAACCGCAAGGTGACCGAAGGCGCCCAGGTGGAGATCGGCGGCAACGCGCGCTACCGCTCCGTCTGCGGGCGTTGCTTCCGCCAGGGCTGAGGCGCGAGGCTCAGCGCAGGCCCAGCGCCTCGCGCACGCTGGCGGCGGCATCGTCGCCCTTGGCCTTTTGCACGCGTTCGACAAACTGCAGCGCAAGCGCCTGGAGTTCGGGAAGGCTCTCGCAGCGCTCGACATCCAGCGCGAACGAGTAGCCCTTGAACGGCCCCAGCAACTTGGTCGCCTGGCCGCTCATGTAGGCGTAGAGCGCCGCACGGTCCAGCAACGGCGACCCGCCGGATGCGGCGGCCGGCACTGCGGGCAAGGCCTCGTGCACAGGCGCGCCCGTGCCGCCCGGCGGGGCCACGAGGCCATGCTCACGCAGCGCCTGCAGGTCTTCGGCGGTAGCGCCGACCACCAGGCGCAACCATTCGGCGGCCGGCTTGCTGGCGTCCAGCACCAGCAGCAGGTTGCGCGCTGCGCGCGACAACGGCAGGCCCTTGGCGCGAATCTCGGCGCGCCCGGCATCGGTCTTGGAATACGTCAAATCGGGCAGGGTGTCCCCCCTTCAGCGGAAGCGGCACAACAGCGCGCGAGCCAGCTCGCGCGCGATGGGTGATCAGGCCTTGTCCCGCAGCTCGCGGCGCAAGACCTTGCCCACGGGCGTCTTGGGAAGATCGGTGCGGAATTCGACGATCTTGGGGCGTTTGTAGCCAGTCAGGTTCAGTTCGCAGTACGACCGGACATCGGCCTCGCTGACGTTGGGGTCCTTCTTCACGATGACCACCTTGACCGCTTCGCCCGCCTTGGCATCCGGCACGCCGACGGCCGCGCACTCCAGCACGCCGGGCATCTGGGTCAGCACATCCTCGACCTCGTTCGGATACACATTGAAGCCGCTGACCAGGATCATGTCCTTCTTGCGGTCGACGATCTTGAAATAACCACGCTCGTCGACGGTGCCAATGTCACCGGTGCGGAAGAAGCCGTCGGGCGTCATGACCTTGGCGGTCTCGTCGGGGCGCTGCCAATAGCCGGCCATGACCTGCGGGCCCTTGATGGCGATCTCGCCCGGCTGCCCCATCGGCACCTCAACACCTTCGTCGTCGATCAAACGCAACTCGGTCAGCGGCAGCGGCAGGCCGATCGTGCCGCTGTAGCTGCTGCTGTCCGCCGGGTTGCAGGTGGCCGTGGGCGAGGTTTCAGACAGGCCGTAGCCCTCGACGATGGAGCAGCCGGTCTTCTCCAGCCAGAGCTTGGCCGTCGCCTGCATGACGGCCATGCCACCGCCCACCGAGATGACCAGCCGACTCCAGTCGACGGTGCCGAAGTCCTTGTGGTTGGCCATCGCCATGAACAGCGTGTTCACCGCCGGGAAGCTGTGGAAACGGTGGCCCTTGAGCTCCTTGAACATGGCTGGCAGATCACGCGGATTGGGGATCAGCACGTTGGCGCCGCCCATGTGCATCGACAGCATCATGTTCGCGTTGAAACCGAAGATGTGATACAGCGGCAGCGCGCAGATCGTGACGATCTGTTCACCGGCCGGCACCTTCTTCAAGGCCGGCTGATACCAGGCTTCGTTTTGCAGGATGTTGGCGACGAGGTTGCGGTGCAGCAGCACGGCCCCCTTGGACACGCCGGTCGTGCCACCGGTGTACTGCAGCACGGCAATGTCGTCCGGACCCAGCTGAGGCGCCTTGCAGCTGAGGCTGCGGCCCTTGGCGACCGCCTCGTTGAAGCGCACGGCGCCCGGCAGGTCGAAAGCCGGCACCATCTTCTTCACGTTGCGCACCACGTAGTTCACGATGGCGCCCTTGAGCAGGCCCAGCATGTCGCCCATGGCCGTGATGACGATGCGCTGGGTCGGCACGTTCTTGACGACCTGCTGCAGCACCGAGGCGAAGTTCTCGAGGATGACGATAGCCTTGGCCCCCGAATCCTTCAGCTGGTGCTCCAGCTCGCGCGGCGTGTAGAGCGGGTTCACGTTGACCACCACATACCCGGCCCGCAGCACAGCCGCCACGGCCACCGGGTACTGGAACACGTTGGGCATCATGAGCGCCACCCGGTCGCCCTTCTCCAGGCCCAGGCTCTGCAGATAGGCCGCCAGCGCGCGCGACGCCTCGTCCACCTCGCCGAAGCTGATGCGCTTGCCCATCATCAGGTAGGCGGTCTTGTCGGCGTTCTTCTTGAACGAGGTGTCGAGCAGATCGACGAGGCTCGGATACAGCGCGACGTTCACGTCACGCGGCACCTCGGCCGGGTATTGCTTCAGCCAGATCGGCTCCATGGCCCTGTCTCCGTAGTACTTTGCTTGGCGGAGCATTCTGACCGATGGCTGACAAGGGACGGGTCAGGGGATTCGATACACCCCGGGAGCCGGCCGCCCGGGCTCATTCAACCGCTTTGAGCATGTCCTCGACGACCTTCTTCGCATCGCCGAAGACCATCATGGTCTTGTCCATGTAGAACAGCTCGTTGTCCAGGCCCGCGTAGCCCGCCGCCATGGAACGCTTGTTGACGATGACGGTCTTGGCCTTGTAGGCCTCCAGGATCGGCATGCCGTAGATGGGGCTGCCCTTCACGTGCGCGGCCGGGTTCACGACGTCGTTGGCGCCAAGGATGATGGCCACGTCGGCCTGGCCGAACTCGGCGTTGATGTCCTCCATCTCGAAGACCTGGTCGTAGGGCACCTCGGCCTCGGCGAGCAACACGTTCATGTGGCCCGGCATGCGGCCGGCCACCGGGTGGATGGCGTACTTCACCGTCACGCCCTTCTCCGTGAGCTTGGCGGCCAGTTCCTTGACCGCGTGCTGCGCGCGCGCCACCGCCAGGCCGTAGCCCGGCACGATGATGACGCTCTCGGCATTGCCCATGACGAAGGCGGCATCGTCGGCGCTGCCGCTCTTGACGTTGCGCTGCGCCGTGGCGCCAGCGGCGGTGGCCGTGGCGTCGCCACCGAACCCGCCCAAGATCACGTTGAAGAACGAGCGGTTCATCGCCTTGCACATGATGTAGCTCAGGATGGCACCCGAACTGCCCACCAGGCTGCCGGCAATGATCAGCATCGGGTTGTTCAGCGAAAAGCCGATGCCCGCCGCCGCCCAGCCGGAATAACTGTTCAGCATGCTGACCACGACGGGCATGTCGGCGCCGCCGATGGGGATGATCAGCGTCACACCCAGCACGAAGCCCAGCGCGACGACGATGGCGAAGGCCAGCGCCGACTGTGTGGCGAAGAACATCGCGCAGAACGCTAGCGCCGCCACACCCAGCAGCAGGTTCAGCAGGTGCTGCCCACCGAACACGACCGGCGCACCTTGAAAGAGCCGGAACTTCGAGCCGCCGGACAGCTTGCCCCAGGCGATGACCGAGCCGGTGAAGGTGACCGCGCCGATGAAGGCGCCCAGCGCCAGCTCCAGCCGGTTGCCGGGCGGGATGGGGGCCAGCGTGCGCGGCGCCACGCCGTCCTCGGGGCCGATGGCGGCCAGCGCCGCATCCAGCGCCGGCGTGATGCCGAATGCCGCCGGCTCCACAACGGCCGCCACCGCGATCGCCACCGCGGCCAGGCCGATCATGCTGTGGAAGAACGCCACCAGCTCGGGCATCTTGGTCATCTCGACCGTTCGCGCCTTCCAGGCGCCGAAGCCACCGCCCACGACCAGGCCCAGCAGCACCCACAGCAGCCCCGTGCCCGAACCCGCCAGCTTGACGACCAGCGCCGCGGTCGTCAGCACCGCGATGGCCATGCCGGCCATGCCGAAGATGTTGCCGCGGATGGAAGTCGTCGGGTGCGACAAGCCCTTGAGCGACTGGATGAAGCAGACGCTGGCGATCAGATACAGCAGCGTGACGAGGTTCATGCTCATGCCCGGCCTCCCAGGGCATCGCGCTTCAACAGCTTCATGACGCTGCTGCGCCTGATGGCCAGCCACCAGACCGCCAGCACGACCGCCGCAGCCATGACGCCAGCCATGGGGCCGGCAGCAGCGCCAGCCGTCGCCGCCGCAAAGGCGCCGATCATCAGCGACTCACTCACCAGCCACACCCACGCGAAGGCCCTCAGGCCCGACTTGGCTGCTTGGTTCATCACTTGCCCTCCTTCTTGGCGGCCGGTTTGTCCTTCTTTTTGAACATCTCCAGCATGCGGCGCGTGACGAGGAAGCCGCCGAAGATGTTCACCGCCGCCAGCGCCACCGCCACGACGCCCATGCCCTTGGCCAGCGGCGTCTCGGTCAGCGCCGCGGCCAGCATGGCGCCGACGATGACGATGGCCGAGATCGCGTTCGTCACCGCCATCAGCGGCGTGTGCAGCGCAGGCGTCACCGTCCAGACGACGTGGTAGCCCACGTAGATGGCCAGCACGAAGATGATCAGGTTGATGATGGTGTGGTCCACAACTTCCACGGTCAGCTCCTCGTCACTTGTCCGTCTTGGGTCACGCGGCAGGCCGCGACGATGTCGTCATCCAGCGGCACGGTGAGCTCGCCCTCCTGGGTGAGGACGAGCTTGAGGAAGTCCAGCACGTTGCGCGCATACAGCGCCGACGCATCGGCCGCCACCAGCGCCGGCAGGTTGGTCTCGCCGACGATGACGACGCCGTGCTGGGTGACCGTCCTGCCGGCCTCGGTCAGTGGGCAGTTGCCGCCCGCCGGGGCGGCGATGTCCACAATGACCGAACCCGGCTTCATCGCCTTGACCATGTCCTCGGTGACCAGCACCGGCGCCGCGCGGCCAGGGATCAGCGCCGTCGTGATGACGACGTCGGCCGCCGCCACGCGCTTGGCCACCTCCGCCTTCTGCCGCTCCAGCCAGCTTTGCGGCATGGGCCGCGCATAGCCGCCCACGCCCTCGGCCGCCTCCTTCTCCTCGGCCGTCTCGTAAGGCACGTCGATGAACCTGGCGCCGAGCGACTCGACCTGCTCCTTCACGCTGGGCCGCACGTCGCTGGCCTCGATGACGGCGCCCAGCCGCTTGGCGGTCGCGATGGCCTGCAGCCCCGCCACACCCACGCCCAGCACGACGACGCGCGCTGCCTTCACCGTGCCGGCGGCGGTCATCAGCATCGGGAAAAAGCGCTGGTATTTGTCGGCCGCGATCATCACGGCCTTGTAGCCCGCGATGTTGGCCTGGCTGCTCAGCACGTCCATGCTCTGCGCGCGGGTCGTGCGGGGCGCGGCCTCCAGCGCGAAGCTGGTCAACCCGGCTGCGGCCAGCGCAGCCATGCCGTCGCGGTCGAAGGGGTTGAGCATGCCCACCAGCGCGGTGCCCGGCTTCATCAGCGCCAGTTCGTCGCCTGCCGGTGCGCGCACCTTCAGCACCAGCGCGCTGCCCAGCGCCCCAGCCTGGTCGACGATCTCGCAGCCCACGGCCTCGTAGGCTGAGTCCGGCGCGCTCGCCGCCAGGCCGGCGCCGGCCTCGATGCGCAGCGTGTGGCCGGCGGCCTTCAGCTTCTTGGCCGTCTCGGGCGTGACGGCCACGCGGGTCTCTCCGGCCGCGCGCTCGCGCGGGACGCCGATCTGCATGGAGGCTCCTTTCGGGGCAGGGGGTCGCGCCAGCTTACACAATGGTTGCTGTGCGCCAGTGCGGGAATTCGAGAGGAGGTTTCATGGCAGCCACAGAAAGATTTCGCCCCAGCGTCACGGTCGCCGCCGTGGTGGAGCGCGAGGGCCGCTACCTGCTCGTCGAGGAGGAAACCGGCGAAGGCCTGATGCTGAACAACCCGGCCGGCCATGTGGAGCAGGGCGAAAGCCCGCTGCAGGCCGTGGTGCGCGAGGCGCTGGAAGAGACGGCCCGCCATTTCGTGCCCGAGGCCTTCCTGGGCGTCTACCTCGCGCGCTTCCTGCGGCCGGCGCGCGGCGAGGATGTGACCTATGTGCGCCTGGCCTACAGCGGCTCGGTGGGCGACGCCATCGCCGGCCGCGCGCTCGACACCGGCATCCACCGCACGCTGTGGCTCACGCTCGACGAGATTGCCGCCTGCGCCGAGCGGCACCGCAGCCCGCTGGTGCTGCAATGCGTGCAGGACCATGCAGCGGGGCGGCGTCTGCCGCTGGACACCGTGTTCGCGCACGGCTCGCTGCAGTCGCCGTGGGTCAAGGGCAGCGCATGACGGATTTCATCGAGGTCTACGACGGCGCGCTGAGCCCCGACGCCTGCCGCGCCCTCGTCGAGCGCTTTCGGGCCAGCCCGCATGCCCAGCGCGGCGAGACCGGCAGCGGCGTGGACGTGAGCCTGAAGGACAGTTGGGACATCGCCGTCAGCCGCCACGCCGAGTGGGCCGACGCCTGCGCGCTGCTCAACGATGCCGTCATCCGCGGCTTCAAGCAGTACCTGCGGCGCTACGCCCACCTGGCGCTGGCGCCGCTGAAGCTGCAGATGCAGCGCCCTGACGGCAGCCTGGCGCTGCTGGATGCCGACGGCGTGGCAGGCCTCGGCGACGAACACCTGATGGGGCTGATCGCCAAGGTCTTTCGCCCCGGCGCCATCAATCTGCAGCGCTATGTGGCCAACCAGGGCGGCTACCCCTACTGGCACTGCGAGCAGTACCCGCGGCTCGACCAGGGCGAGGCCTTGCACCGTGCCGTGCTGTGGACGATCTACCTGAACGACGACTTCACCGGCGGCGAGACCGAGTTCCTCTACCAGGGCCGCCGGATCACGCCGCGCACCGGCAGCCTGCTGATCGCGCCGGGCGGCTTCACGCACACGCACCGCGGCAACCGGCCCACGGGCGGCGACAAGTTCATCGCGACGAGCTGGGTGATGTACCAGCGCGCCGAAAACCTGTTCGGCGCGGGCTGAGGGCCGCTTTGGGACAATCGGCCCCATGAGTTCCGGAGCAAAGAAGCATCGCGTCGTGGTCGGCCTGTCCGGCGGCGTCGACTCGGCGGTCACCGCCCATCTGCTGAAGCAGCAAGGCCACGAGGTCATCGCCATCTTCATGAAGAACTGGGAGGACGATGACGACGACGAGTACTGCTCGACGCGTCAGGACTTCCTGGACGCCGCCTCGGTGGCTGATGTGCTGGGCATCGAGATCGAGCACGTCAACTTCGCCGCCGAGTACAAGGACCGCGTTTTCGAGAGCTTTCTGCGCGAGTACCAGGCCGGCCGCACGCCCAACCCCGACGTGCTGTGCAACGCCGAGATCAAGTTCAAGGCCTTCCTGGACCACGCGATGCGCCTGGGCGCTGAGAAGATCGCGACCGGGCACTACGCGCGGGTGCGCGAGGTCGACGGCGAATTCCAATTGCTCAAAGGCCTGGACCCGCTGAAGGACCAGAG
The DNA here is from genome assembly GCF_043555975.1 of Pelomonas nitida. Taxonomy (NCBI): domain Bacteria; kingdom Pseudomonadati; phylum Pseudomonadota; class Betaproteobacteria; order Burkholderiales; family Sphaerotilaceae; genus Roseateles; species Pelomonas nitida. The sequence continues at coordinate 16,154 of NZ_JBIGIA010000032.1, forward strand.
CTACTTCCTGCACCGGCTCAGCCAGGCGCAGATGAGCAAGGCGATGTTCCCCGTGGGCCACCTGCCCAAGACCGAGGTGCGCCGCATCGCCGCCGAGATCGGCCTGCCGAACGCGAAGAAGAAGGACTCGACCGGCATCTGCTTCATCGGCGAGCGGCCGTTCCGCGAGTTCCTGAACAAATACCTGTCGCACCAGCCGGGGCCCATCAAGGACGAGCGCGGCCGCAAGCTCGGCGAGCACGTGGGCCTGTCGTTCTACACGCTGGGCCAGCGCCAGGGCCTGGGCATCGGCGGCGTGAAGGAGAAGGGAACGCCGCGCGGCGGCGGCGAGCACGCGCCCTGGTTCGTGGCGGCCAAGGACATCCCGAACAACACGCTGATCGCCGTGCAAGGCCACGACCACCCGCTGCTGCTGAGCCCGGCGCTGGTGGCCGATGACCTGAGCTGGGTCGCCGGCCACCCGCCGGCCGCCGGCCGGGTCGCCGCCAAGACACGCTACCGCCAGGCCGATGCGGCCTGCGACCTGGGTTTCGACCCCACCGGCCGGTTGACGCTGCGCTTTCCCGAGCCGCAATGGGCGGTCACGCCCGGCCAGAGCGCTGTGGTCTACGACGGCGAGGTGTGCCTGGGTGGTGGCGTCATCGCCCAGGCGCTGCCCGGCTGACGAGCGCCCCACCCCGAGGCGGCCGCCGGGCCGCACGACAATGGCCGCCCATGAATCGCCTTGACCGCCTGCTGGCCCGCCTTGCCGAACCCGGCGTGGTGCTGCGGCTGGCCGCGCTGGTGGTCTGCGCGATGGAGCTGGTCAGCGCCGGCTCGGCCTTGCTGGGCGCGCGCACCGAACCCTATGACGGCCTGGTGGCCTGGCTGTGGATGCAGTTCGGCGGCGACGCCAACGACCGCACGCTGCTGCTGATCTGCGTGGCGCTGCTGCTGACCTTCGTCGCGCTGATGTGGCGGCTAGCGCGCCAGGGGCTGGCGGCCGTGGCCGTGAACCGCCGCATGGCCTGGCTGCTGCTGGTGGACCTGCTGGCCTTCGGCGTGACGCCGGGCCTGCCCTTCCTCGTCACGGCCATGGCGGCGGTGGTGCTGCGCGCCCGGCTGGCACTGGGGTTCGCGGCGGCCCAGGTGCTGCTGAACACCGGCATCTACGTCTACGCCTCCCAGACGGCCTGGCTGGACCAGTTCGGCATGCTGAGCTCCATGCTGGCGCTGCACGGCCTGGCGTTCGGGCTGGGGCGCATGGCCGCAGCCGAGGCCGAGAAGCGCCGCTGGCTGCAGGCCGTGCTGGCCGAGCAGCTCTCCGGCGAGCATCTGCTGGCCGAACAACTGCGCTACAGCGAACGCATGCAGATCGCGCGCGAGATGCACGACCTGATGGGCCACCACCTGACCGCGCTGAACCTGCAGCTGCAGCTGGGCGGCGCGCTGCTGGCCCGCGCCGACGCCGGCGGCGCCGGTCAGGCGCTGGACCGCGCCCAGGGCGTGGCGGCGCAGTTGCTGGCGGACGTGCGCGCGGCGGTGTCGGAGCAGCGCAGCTCCCAGCGCATCGACTTGTCGGCGGCGCTGCAGGCGCTGGCAGAAGGCATTGCCAGCACGCGCATCGAGCTGGCCGTGGACGAGGCCGCGCGCGACCTCGGCCCCCGCACGGCCCACGCGCTGCTGCGCTGCGTGCAGGAGGGCGTGACCAACGGCGTGCGCCATGCCGGTGCGCGGCGGGTGCAGGTCGAGCTGCGCGGCGACGGGGATGAAGTTGCGGTCAGCATCGACGATGATGGGCGGGGTGCGCCCGGCTGGCACGAAGGGCGGGCCGGCAACGGTCTGTCCGGCATGGCCGAGCGCATGGCCGAACTGGGTGGGCAGATGCGTGTGACGCGCACCAGCCCGGGGTTTCGAATCGAGCTGAGATGTCCACGATGGGTGTGATCAAGATCCTGCTGGTGGAGGACCAGCAACTGGTGCGAGAAGGCCTCAAGGGCCTGCTCGCGCTGCATGACGACCTGCAGGTGGTTGGCGAAGCCAGCGACGGCGCCGAGGCGCTGGAGTGGCTGACCGCCGCGCCCGCCGAGGGCATGCCCGACCTGGTGCTGTCCGACATGCGCATGCCGCGGCTGGACGGGCTGGGGCTGATCCGCGCGCTGGCGGCTCGCGGCCTGCGGCTGCCGGTCGTGCTGTTGACGACCTTCGACGACACCCATGCGTTCGATGAAGCGGCGCGCGCCGGCGCCAAGGGTTTTCTGCTGAAGGCCATCAGCCCCGACACGCTGGTGCAGGCGCTGCGCGACGTGCATGGCGGCGGCACCGCGCTGCGGCCCTCGCTGACCACGCGCATGGAGGCCAAGGGCGGCGAGCGCGCCTTCACGGCCGCCGACCAGCCCGACCCGCTGTCGCCCAAGGAGCTGCAGGTGCTGCGCCTGGTGGCCAGCGGCCGCAGCAACACCGAGATCGCCAGCCTGCTGGGCAACAGCGAAGGCGTCATCAAGAACCACTGCTCGGCCATCTTCTCCAAGATGGGCGTGCGCGACCGCACGCAGGCGGTGCTGCGGGCGATCGATCTCGGCTGGATCTAGCCGGCCGAGCGCCGGTCCGCTCGCAGGCCGCACCGCCTTGGTCGAGTCGGCGTTCAGCGCGGCTCGGCCGGGCGTGAGGCTTGCGGGGTGGCCATCTGCAGCACCCAGTAGCGCTGCAGCCGGCCCGGGCCGGTCACGCAGGCCAGCCCGAAGTCCTCGAAGTCGGCCGCCATCAGGTTTTCGCAATGCGTCGGGCTGGCCAGCCAATGGGCCAGCGCCTCGTCGAAAGACTCCGGCCCGCCGGCCAGGTTCTCGCCCGAGACCCGCATCACGTACCCCACCTCATGCAGCCGCGTGCGCAGCGTGGCGCCGTTGGCGCCGATGTGGTCCAGCCGATCACGCGCGGCCAGTTCCAGCGCATAGCGCCGCGATGATTCGTCCAGCAAGGCCTGCCAGCGCAAGGCCTTGGCGGCCGGCCAGCTGTGGCCGCCGCAAACCTGCACCCGGCCGCGCGTTGCATTCAGCAGCCGTGCCGCCGTCTCGGCGTCGGGGCGGCAATCGGTGCCTGGGGCGGCCGCGGCCATACCGGCCAGACTGAGCAGAGCGATCGACCAGAAAAAATGCATGGGCGCATGCTAGTCCAGCGAATCAGTGAAATTGGTGGTGCGTGAGCCCCTGGCCAGCGGCAATCAAGGCGCAAGCGCGCAGGCGTGTAGGCACCCGGCAAGCGCTGCGCCCTGCCACCAGCCCGGCCTGCCCCCTGCGCACCACCGATTTCACTGATTCGCTGGACTAAGAGCCGCTAACAAAATTCCGGCAAGGCGCGACAACAGATGACGCAGCAGGCCAAGCTCAACAGCGCCACATGAGTCTCGACGGCGCGCTCAAACCGGATGCGCAGCTTGCCAAACGCGGCC
>NZ_JBIGIA010000033.1:0-17899 GCF_043555975.1 Pelomonas nitida
AACTCGGCTGCACTCGACGCTGGCCTACGTCAGCCCGATGCAGTTCGAAGAAAACTGGCTCGCCGGCCAACGCCGGCAAGTCAACGCGTAGTCCAGCTATGGGATACGGAATTCAGGGGCAAGGTCAGCTCTTGCGCAGCCCCTTGGTGGTCTTCGGCATGTTGGCCGTCGGCGTCCTGTTCATGGGGGAGTTCGCGGTCTTCACCTATCTCCGCCCCTTCTTGGAGCGAGTAACGCAGGTTGATGTGTCGACACTGTCGATGCTCCTACTGCTCATCGGCGTGTTCGGCCTGGTCGGTACCGTCTTCGTTGGCCATCTCCTGACCTGGAGCCTGCGTACCGTCTTGGTTGTGACTCCGGTGCTCATGGCAGCCATGGTGGTCGTTCTGCTTGCTGCAGGGCGCTCGTTGCCTGCCACTGCGGTGCTGCTGGCGGTATGGGGGCTGGTTTCGACCTCGGCGCCCGTGGCGTGGTTCACCTGGTTGGCGAAGACGTTGCCTCAAGATGCGGAGGCCGGCGGCGGGCTGATGGTGGCGATCATTCAACTCGCCATCACCCTCGGGGCAAGCGTGGGCGGACTGTTGTTCGACCATCAGGGCTATCAGCTGACCTTCCTTGCCGGGGCTGGTCTATTGGCCGTGTCGGCTGCGCTCTCCATCGCGGCCGGCCAATTCGGGCGGCGCACGCTGAGCATCAACTAGGGCTGTCGCGCCGCTGCAGTTCGGCGGCCATGTTGAAGGGGCCCGGCTCAGTAGCCGGCCGCCCTGGTGGGCCAGTGCAACCTGCAGTTCTGCGGGCCGACTCCGTGTAAAGGAGCTGCTCCGCCAGCCATCTGATCCCATCAGCGCTCGCGTGGCTGACCTCGAGGCGATGCAGTTGCACCCAGGGCGTGCGGCGGGCCGCACGCATCTGCGCAGGCCAACACGGATTTCGACCTCTCAACCCGGAAGTGGCTCCAAGCACCCCCAGCGCCCTCCGATGGCTCCTTGGCCGACCGGGCAGCAACGCCTCGTTCGCGAGCAGTTCGTTGCGCCCCTAGGGAGGAAAAAAAAGCCGTAGGGATACATAGATATAGATAGGACGGCGCGAAATCCGGCCTCTGGCGTTGCCGGCCAGCTCGCAAAACGGCCACTAATCCAACCAACATTTCGGCGCAGGCGCGGCTCGATCCATCAGCCCGAGTGCGCGTGATAGTACGAATTTGGCAGGCTGGCGAGACCCGCTCGCGCCGCTAAACTCCACACTTCGCCTGACCGTCAAGTACCGCATTGCCTTCACAGTTGTGAGCGCGCAGGGTATCGCTCACCGTGCTTCCTTCTCCCGATCCAACGCTTGCCGTCGATGACGCTCACCTGCCCGCAGCCGCCAAGCTCGACCGATGCATAGTCCTCCTGGATGGGCTGTTCAGGAGCGTCAGGAAGGACTCAGCTGCCCGCCCGCAGGTGTCGCTGGAGAAGCAGTTCTCGGCCGCGAAGCTTGTCGTGACGTATGTCGGGCCGCAGCTCGCAGTCGATGACCTGAGGACGCTGCAGGCGCTCTTGGCCATCGCGTCTGATGCGGTCGAGCATGACCCGCCCGCTGGCGACCGCACGTCGCGAGCCCCGCTCATCCTCGAGCTGAGCTACCGCCGTCTGGGCCAGGTGGCAGGTCATAGCTCTGCCGGCTCAGGCCCGGTCACCCGCCGCCTTGAAGCCAGCGTCGCCAGGCTCTGCGAAGGCGTGCTGTCCAGGCGCGATGGTCGGGCCACCCTGGCGGTTGGCGAGCCGCTTCTAAGCCATGTAGAGCCTGGCGACGCTGGTCTTCGCCGTGCAGGACTCCGGGTCCGTTTGCACCCTGAGCTTGCGCGGGCCGCCCGTGCAGGGCGGCGGGGTAGCCACTACCTGCAGCTGAGCATGACGGAGGTTCGCCTTCTCAAGGGCGAGTCAGCCCGGCTCATCCACCACCGGCTCTGCCACCTGAACCGCGGCGAGGAACTTGAGCACGGGCTGGACACACTCGTCTCGTATCTAAGCGGGGTCGAGTCCAGCGCTCTCACGCGTCACCAGTGGCGTCATGGCGCGGAGCGCGTACGGGAAGCAATCGAGGAGCTGGTCAGGGTGCTGGGCTGGGGGGTCAGCGACGCAGGCGTGAACGCTCAGGGCGTGCCGAAGTTCCTCATACACCGCCCGGCTTAGTGACCAACCGCTGAAGTGTCGGTAAGGCGAAGACCTGCCAGCGGCGGGTTGGCCGCGAGCAGGGCGACCCTACTGCGGCACCTGGTGGCCGCGTGATTTCGGCGCCCCTAGCCAAGCTGCGAGCCAGATTGGCCGGGGAGGTTGCCTTGCGCTGTGGGCTGGAGCTTCACCGATGCCGTCAGCCCTGCCCCGGCCGGGTGGGTGAAGCCGTCGCATGCATGCAGAACTCTGGAGCGTCATCGGGGCCTGTTTTGTGGTGCTCCAGCCACCCGAAATCGAGGGGCGATTTTCCCCCTCTTCCTCCACCATCACCCCAGAGCACTGCGAGCACATAGAGCACGCCGAGCACTACGAGCACATTGAGCACCGCTGATTCGCCCCTTTGTCCGATGGAATGGGGGAACTTGTCGGAAATACGTGCGTTTCCGCGCAACTGGACTTTGTTTCAAGCGCCAAAAAATGTCATCTGACGAATCAAGAAGGCCCACTTAAACGCCGTGAGTTCCTGGAATCCAGCGCCTCTCAAGTTGATGAGTTGAAGATATAGGAAGAAACTTCGCCTATGACAACTTAGGGCGACCGACATGGCATCTGTCCGACAGGCAAAAGCTAAGCGTGAAAGCATGACCGCCCGGGCGGACCGGCTGCTGCAACATCACTTCCCCGACTACTGCGATGACTGGCTGTGGACCAGGCAGAAGCACGATGGCTACACCACCGTGCCGCGCACGCTCCCGCTGGTGATGCAGGCCGTCGACGCCAACAGCAAGGGCCAGCCCGCTGGTCACACGCTGTTCTGTCTCTGGGCACGGTCGCCGGACAACCCGCTGCTCGTCATCGAGAACCCCGGGACCTTCGCGGCGGAGGCGGGTTTCACCGGCGAGCGCGCGGTCGATACCTGGCGTCGGCGTATGAAGAAGCTCAAGGAGCTGCACCTCATTGACGTCGAGGAGGGGGAGACGCACGACTTCAACTACGTTCTCCTGCTGAACCCGAACGTGGCGATGGAGCACATGTACCAGCGCGGCTGGGTGTCGAAGAGGCTGTTTAGCCGGTTCGAGAATCGAGCTGCGGAAGTGGGGGCCTTCTCGGAAATCGAGGCGATCCGCAAGCATTGGACGAGCTTGCGCGAGGAGGACGCTAAGGCCGCCGAGCCGCCGAAGAAGGGGGGACGCTCTGGTCGGAAGGCGGCTGACGAGGTCCCGGTCCGAGAGCGGCAGCCGCCGATTCCTGCACCCGAGCCGCAACCGGTGGCCAAGCCGAGGTCGCAAGCCAAGCCGAATCCGGAGGCGACGTGATCGGCCGCGGGAATGGCGCCGCCGGCCGGGACAACAGCCCGTACGTTGCGTTCAAGGATGACCGGGAGCGACGTCGCGCGCTCGTGTCGCGGGACGTGCGTCTGGTGCTGGTGGTCTTGATCCTCACCGCCGGCGGAGCTGGCCTGGGTGGGCGCTGGACCGAATTGCTGCGCCTCATCGGTGTGGGATGAGCCCGTTCGATGGCGATCTAGCTACCGCACCACCACGCAGATTCCTGCCCCAGAAAGCGGAAAGCCTCCTTGCGGAGGCCTTCACACTCTTTACACTGGGTCGCGCCCTTGCGGGTTGTCTAACCAGCGCGTCAGGGATAAATGTACTCCAATAAATGCCCTAGGACAAGCTTCCGATGCTTCCTCAGAGCCATGTCTTCGAACAAGTCGTCTCAAAACCCCGTCTCGACAGCTACCGCGGCTACTGGAAGGTAAACCTCGACACAGCCATCGGCCTATACATGTGGAACGGCGAGGTATGCGGTGAGCTGTCAAAGCTCCTGTCTTACCTTGAGATTTCGCTGCGCAACAGCATCCATCGCGAGCTCAGCCTGAATGCTAGCGGAGGGTCTAGCACCAGCTGCCACTGGTGGGACATTCATGCCAGCGCCCTGAAATCCGAAGCGAAGAAGCAGATCAAGCGGGTTCGCGACAAGGCGCCGGCCCATGTCACCCTCTCTCCGGACGAAATCGTGTCCCGGCTGACGTTCGGCTTCTGGCCCAACATCTTCACCTGGCTGGCCAAGCAGTTCCCCACGCTCCCGCCCAAGGTTCTGCCGGCCCATCTCCTGAGCCTCCCTGGTGCGGCGCCGAACTGGTTCAGCCTTCCGGATCGCCATGCCGCCTGCATCGAGCTGCTTGAGTTCAGCGACACGCGCAACCGTATCGCCCACCACGAGCCGCTGTGGAAGTTCTCCGACGTGTTGGACACCTCGCCAGTAGCCCCCGCCCCGGCGATCCTGCTGTGCCCGGCCTCCGTCGACGAGGCGTCCACGTTCTTCCGGTTTGCCCGATTGCTGGCCCTACTCGACAGGACGGTGCATGCCCTGTCGCCGGACCTGCAGGCGAATCTAGTCGCGTCCAGCTGGCGCGCCCGCCTGGACTTCCTGCTGTCGCCCCGCGGTGTGCAGCGCTTCAAGGATGGTTGCCACGTCGTGCAGACGCCTTCCATGAGCGTCAACTCCCTGCGCCAACAGCTCGCCGCGGTCATGCAGCGGAACCGCCCCGTGAAGCTGTTCGACCACGGCGGCGAAGGCATCTTCATTCCGGCCTAGGTCATGGCGAAATTGCCCGACCCAGCAGGAGACCGACGGCTTCACCTCGTCGGATGGGTAACGGGCAAGCCTGGTGCTCCGTTCCCTGAGCCGCAGCAGCTCACCCAGACGGCGTTCGCCGTCAGGAACGGGGCGGAGGTCAGCTTCCCCGCTCCGTCGGTCGTAGCGCTGCACCTGAATGCAGCCTGGCGCAGTGCTGCACGCGCGGCCGCCGAGAGCACGAACATCCAGTGGCAGCGCGTGCCCGCTTGGTTTCCGCCTTTTGATCGGCCAGGGACGCGACCTCGGGTCGCGCTCGAGGACTCATCCACGTCGGCCCTCTTCGACTTTATGGAAGAGGCAATGCAGGCAGTTAGCAGCAGCTTTTCAGCGTTGGAGGCGTTCTGCAACCTTACCCTTGTTGGGCTCATGACCGAGCCTCGCATGGTGAAGAAGAATGGCGAGAAGCGCCCGATGACGGCGGAGGAAATCGAGCGTCACGTGGGCACTGGAGAGAAGCTGAAACGCCATGTGCCACAAGTCATGGGCGTGGATTCGCCGGCTGGCGACTCGCTGCTGTGGGGGCGTTACAAGCACCTCAACGAGGTTCGGGACGAGTTGATCCACTTCAAGCGCGGGAACCTCGCAAGTGCCACCTCGAAGCAGGTGCTGCACACGTTGGCCTTCTGCGATCCGTTCGAGTTCCCAGAGACTGCGACAGACATCCTTGCGCGCCTCCACCCTACCTCACGGCCGCGCTGGTTCGATCCCGCATGGAAGCGCCCAGCTCCGAATGAACTAGGTCCTTACCGGGCGAAGCCATAGGATGGAGCGCCACATAAAGGGAGCTTCTTCAATGTCCGCCACATACAAAGGCCTCCGTTTCGCGACGCCGCTGCACGCCCAGTGGGCAGCCTTCTTCGACTTGTCCGCCTGGGCTTGGCATACGAACCCGGTCTCTGTTGGAGATTGGCAACCTGACTTCCTTGTGAGCTTCCCTTGCAGTCACTCGGAGTGCAGCGGCAAACACACGCTCTTGGTCAGCGTCGGTCCCTACAACTCCCTCGAGAGCATCAAGGGACACCCAGCGGTGCGGCACGACTGGCAGGTCTTGGACAACCAGGGAACCTGGATTGCGGATGCCGGCGCTGCTTTCGGCGACACCCCCCAAATCTCCTATTGGGTGATGTCTCACGGCGCAGGCGGTGGGGCCGAGTCTGTTGGCAACTGGGTGCCCTCCAGTCCAGAGGGCCTTTGGCGACAGGCCGGCGAGAAGATTCGGCGAGCTTGAAAGCGCATGCTGCAGACGACCTGAGGCCTCAATGGAGACAACATGCAAGCCGCGAGATACCAGCGCCGTGCTGCTGCAACCCGCCATCGCCGGATGCTCGCGTACGAACTGGATGACATTCGGCGAACAGCCGATCTAACCAGGCAGGTGTGGGACGCGAGTCTTGCTGAGCGCGATGCGGAGGAGGCCCGTGAAGTTGCAGGCATGTCTGCGGAGGATCAAGAAGCCTATTACGAGCACAGGTCCGACGACCATGAACTGCTGACGCGCCACATCCCAAACCAACATCAGTACAGCCTGATGGTGCTGGCCTACTCGCTGTTCGAAAGCCGGCTCAAAGCGGTAGCCATTGAGCTCCGGAGGTTCGCGCAATCTGATTGGAGCGGGACAAGCCTGGGCAGGGACTCCGTGGTTGTCGCTGCCAGGGCCGTGGTCGAGACGAGAGCTCAACTGACCATCCCGGAGCACCTTTGGACGGACTTGGATGGCTACCGTCTGGTCCGCAACGCCATTGCGCATGAAACGGGTGAGATGGACCGGTCGAAGGCAGAGGTTGCGCAGCTGCTCGACAGTCGGCCCGACGACGTGAAGCTGCTTGGCGGGGTGCTCGTTCTGCAGCCCGGCTTCGTAGCCGCATTCATCGAAGCCTACGCGGCGCTGTTGAACGCGATTCTTGACCAGTGGGAGGTCGCTGAAGTGCGTCAAAGAACAGCCCATGAAGGCACTGGCGCAGCCAGCGTGTAAGCAACTCGCCTAGAAAGACTGAGAGAGTCAGGCCAGCCTGGACAGGCTGGTAACGGCGCGACGCGCACCTCACGTCGCCAAGCGCGGTCACTTCATAACCTCGTCTGGGCCAAGTTCCTTGAGTTGCCACTGGTAGCCGAAAACGCCAAAGCGCCGAGCACAACCTGGGCATTTGAGCGCGGAGCCAACCTTGACCTTGCGTGGCCAGTAGATCGACTCATGGCTGCATGCTGGGCACTTGAACTTTGCCTGGACTGGCTCGACCGTCCACTCGTCGTCACCCGGGTTGACCAGCCGATAGGCTCCATCGCAGTCGGGTGTCGAGCACACGGCAAGAGCGCCTGCCTTCATCGCCTCCGCATTCCGAATGACGGGCTTGCCGCACGACTGGCATGAGAACACGCAGCCGCCCCTCTCAACGAACGTCGAAATCGTGCTGCTGAGCACGAGGTCAAGCTCGGAAACGACCTCAGCCAGGTACTTCGCGGTCCTTGCTGGCTCTTGCGCCGATGAACCAGGGCTCGGAGCGTGAAGGAGGTTGCCGATCTTGTTGTAGTTTTTCTTGAGCCACTTGAGGCTCAAGGCATGGTGCTCGCCTAGCTTCTTGAAGTCGAGCTTCTGGAAGTGCTCGAGTTTCTCAGCGTCATCGAGTTGGTCGAAATCCTCCGGCTCTTGGCCCGGAGCGGCCACTTCGATGGTGAAGGTCTGATCCGCGTGCTCTTGGAACTCAAGCAAAGACTTCACCGCTTGCGGCGGCTGCCAGGTCTTGAGAACTTCAGGCGGGATGACGTCCTGCGCGGCGACAAGCTTCTCGTAGGTCACCATCTCCATGACCACGCGGAGTTCCAGCGCCGCATAGCGCAAGTTGAACTCGACCGGGTTTGCAAGCAGTTCCTTGGCGCGCTCAAGCGCTTGGCGAGGTAAGGATGTCATCGGCGATCCGAACCTAACGGACGTCGTTCTGGAACGGTAAGTGGAGCAGAACGGCACGAGGGACGCGCCCCACCACGTGCGGGAGCACATGCCAGTAGGGCGAACTGCGCTCGAATGGCTCGCCGAGCCGCGCAGCAGCTAACCTCGACGTGCCTATACTGGGTTTGAAGGCCGATTCGCCGGCCCGCCCGCCCACATTGGCGAAGCTGAGACCAACGGCTGCGAAGAACTCGTCAGGTGGACCGACTACGGGTCGCCGCTCGATGTGTGGGCGCGTTGAGGAACCGGCAGACCCCAAGTTAGGCCTGCTATGACTACTTCCATTCCGTCCGGCTCGAAGCTGGTGCGCCTGCGCCGCGATGCCAAGAATCTTGCCCGTGACCAGGGCATCCCCCTCAACGATGCCCAAGACCGCATTGCGGCCACCCTGGGCTACGCGAACTGGTCGTTGATGGCCAAGGCGTCCAACAGCACTGCGAATAGCTCGCAGGAGCGTCTTGCCACCAGTGCCGCGCTCGATCAGCGCCGGAAACTGGTGATGGCCCTTGCCCAAGACGTCGAGTCGCAGCACTCCCTGCATTTGCTTCGGCAGCACACCGGGGTTGCGTTGGGCATGGTGGAGCTCTACTACCAGAGGCAGAGTAAAGCCGAGATGGCGAAGGCTGTTGGAGATGCTCGACGCCGGCTGGCGGAGCTCCAGCAAAACTAGCCCCATCGAGGGGGAAGGCGCAGGCAGTGAACAACCAGCGCCTTCCTCGTAGCCTCGCAAGCTTATGCCGAAGCTGGGATTGACAGACATGGCCTGACGCGGTCGTGGCGTTGGGACCATGTTGCAGCACGTCATTCCGGCCATGCGCCCCTTCCGGGCCGGCTGTGTCGCCAGGCGAAGCGCACACCTGCGTGGACGCCGCTGTCGGTTAGCCTAAAACCAGCGATGATTGAGGTGGCAAAACGCTCGTGTTTGGGTATACGCGCCCATGCGCTGGAGAGATTGCGAAAAGGGATGGGCCCCGCGAAGACGTGGGTTGAGCTTAATAGATTAGAAACCTCTATGGCACTCGACGTTCTAGGTGGTCGCAAAAACACCGCCGTTAATCACAGCGACTATGTGGTTTTTGAGGAGATGCTCTCGAATGCCATCGACTCATACCTCATCCGACGGAGCCGCTTGGCTGCGCCTCCTTTTGAGTTAAGTGTGAGCGTCAACATCTCGCGTACCGATCTATTTGACGCGCGGTTCAATGTCGAGATATCTTGCACCGACAACGGCGCCGGGTTCGGAGACGACGAAGTCAAAGCTTTCGTCACGAAGGATTCCACCTATAAGGATTTGCTACAGATTCCGGGCATCGGCAAATGTAAAGGAGCGGGGCGAATTCAGTTTTTCCACCACTTCGAGCGGATGTCCATCGACAGCGTGTTTGAGCGCGAGGGCAAGGCCGAACGCAGGCAGCTCCAGGTCGACGATTCCACGCGCCTAGTTTCCGAGCAGTCTTTCGTAACCACGCCGGCCGATGAAAGTCAGATCACGACCACGTTCGCCTTGAAGGGGCGTCGGCAGAGTTCACTAACTCCGGAGCAGAAGGCGGACGAAGCATCAGTGCCCGAGATTTTCTCGGCGAAAGCGGTTGCCAGTCACCTGTACACCACGTTTCTCCAGCGCCTCATCATCTTGAAGAAGCTGATAGGCGACTTCAAGATTGAGGTGGAGTCCCGCTACGGTGATGTTTTTGAGACGGAGTTCATAGACGACAAGGTACTACCGGAGCCTGTTGGGGAGGTCGCAAGCCTGCCGCTGATTTGCAGCCACGGTAAGGAGCTACGAAGTGGGCCTACGCTGCGAGTTACTAGATATTCCTTCGCGCAGGACCTCTTTCCGAACTTTCAGCATGAAGTGGCCCTTTGTGCCAACTCAGCCGTCGTCCAGCAAATCACTAAGCGGTACCTTCGCAATGCGATGGACCGCAAACGTCCCACAGCCGGTAAGTTTGAATTGCTCCTGGTCGAAGGCGATCTTCTTGAAGAGAAGGTGAATCAGCAGCGAGATGGCTTCAACATCCCGGCGAACTGCACCGAGAATGACACTCTAAAGGAGGAGTTCTCACTGGAGGATGTGGTTGCCTCGCTCGAGGACTATGTCTTCCAGATCATCACGCCACCGGACTTTGACAAGGACGTGCTGGTTCGCTCCACCGAGCAGCGTTTCGGCATCACGCGTCAGATGATGGAGGGGACCAACATCAAGATTCACTATGGCGACAGCGAAGAGAACATCGCGCGCCGAGTCTTGAAGAAGCTTCAGGAAGAAATCGTCGGTGATACCTCGAACCTATTCAGGATAAAGGACGAGTTGCTGAAGCTGGACCCTCGCTCCGCCGACTTCAGGGTAAAGGTATCAGAACTGGCTTGGAAGTACACGAGCTCCATCAAGAAGATGGACATGACAAACCTATCGCAGCTCGTCGTTCGTCGCAGCGCAATGATTGAGGTGCTCGGGATGGCCGTCGACGGCCTGCTTAAATGTCAGGCGCCGGAGCCAGGCAAGAAGAACGAGAACGAGCGGATCATTCATAACATCTTCTTTCCGATGGGGAAAGACTCTAAAGAAACGGCAGAGCACGACATTTGGCTGCTCAATGAGGAGTATCAATACTTCGAGTACATAGCTTCAGACAAGCCTCTGAAGTCAATCAAATGGACGGCGACAGAGAATATGTTCGAGCCGGATATTGATGAGAGTTTGGAGAGGCTGTTCGCTGAAAATAATAAGAACCATGACGCGAAGCGGCCTGATATCGCGCTTTTCACGAAGGAAGGCTCCGCGATAATTATCGAGTTCAAGGCGCCCGACGTAGGTCTTCAGGAACATATCCCCGACCTAGCTCAGTACGCTCGCCTCTTGGCCGCAAAGTCCAATGGCCGAATCAAGAAGTTCTATGGCTACCTAATCGGCTGCACCGTTGACCCGAACCGGATGGACACGGCATACACCCAGTTCGCCGACGGTCGCGGCTATTTCAAAAGCGACCAACTGCGAGACTTTGCGACCGGAAGGGCCTACGGTGAGCTGTACACCGAAGTGCTGCTGTATCAGCACTTCATCGACAGGGCCGAAGCCCGGCTCCGGGTCTACAAGGACAAGTTGAGGGTTCAGCTCGACTAACGGCGGCACCCAGGGCCAGGCCGTAGGGCCTGGCTTACAGCTGCGTGGACGCGTCGAAGTGGCGCAGATACTGCAGGACGGGCACACCGGCCTCGCCATCTACGCTCGGCGTGGGTGAAGCAGAGATGACGCGAGCAGCGAGTCGCTGAGAAGCCACGTTCTCCGCGCTCACGATGCCTTCGAGCCAGAAGGACTCCATCTTCGTGCGGAAGCCGTGACGCATCTCCCTCACTGCAGCCAGGAAGGCCTCACCAGCTCGGCCTTGTCCGCGAAGTGCCTCCGGCACCGCCCAGCCCACGCCGAAGCACACCTCCCCGTCAATGGGCTCAACGGGGATGAACTGGATCAGGGCCGTGACGGTCCTGCCATCAAGCCTCACGTAGGTGAGCCTCACGTCATCGCCAGGGCGATCCACATGCAGAAACAGCTGTTCGTCCAAGGTGCCGGGCAGCGGAGACAGCTCCCCGGCGTTCAGGGCCTGCTGGAAGGATTGAAGTGCAAGGGAAATGTCCGGGAGTGCCATAGCTCAAGCCTAATTCAGGACTCGCCCAGCAGCTTGCGAAGCCCTGTGGCGAACCCCGGATCGAACAGCGACCATCCGCCCGCGTCCAGGATTTCGCCCCACTCAACCTCAACCCAGGCTTTTGACTCGAGGAACTCAGGGGAGATGGCCTTCTTGAGGGCGTCCCTTTCCGACTCTGTCAGGCTCGCCGAAGCGGCGGTGGGCCCACCAGTGGCAGCAGCAAGAGCCGGCCGGCGATCTACCTGTATGACCGTCGCGGCTTTCAGCGTGTTGAGCTGGGCAAGAAGCTTGTTGCGTTCCGCGATGACGCTGCGCACCAAGGTCCGTGTGGCGGGGTCTGGGATTCGGTCGACATACTCGTCCGTGGCGAGCTTCTTGTCCTGCTTCGGTACAGGCGGGCCTGCGAGAACGGCCCAGGCTTCGATGAGTGCCCGATAGTCCTTCGCCGGCTCGTTGTACAGCCCACGGGCCTTCAAGATGCCTTGCTCCTCGCAGAGCTTGCCGATGGCGTTGACCGTCAGGTCCCGCGATCCCGCGGCGTGCTGTGCCCGGCACACCTCATGGATGGCCAGCAGGTTCTTGGCTTTCTGGGGGCGAGGCTTCTGAGCAAGAAGCTGCTCCAACGTGCTTTCGGGGTGGTTCACCGTACTCATGCGTCTATCGCTTCATCAACTGGTTTGACCGTGGCACGCAGGGGGAACAGCGGACGAGCGGGGGCGGATGGAAGCGCGTCCACGAGCTTGATGCCCAAGGAATCTCCCAAGCGAGCGCCGGCGTCGATGAGTTCAACCACCTTGCGTCGCCCAACCAATGGGCTGTCTGGTGAGACCGCGGCGGCGAGCCGCTGCATCACTGCGTTGCCGACCTTCAACTGCTCCTCCGCGCTGAGGGCCAGGAACATCGGAGGGAGCCCGTCGCGGAGAAGCTGCGCATCGAGAAGCTGGCTACGGCGCAGCACGGCCTTGCCCGGATCGAGGTCGGGGTACAGCTCGACGCTGTCACACACGCCACAGAGCTGCAGGAGCTCCGACTCGGTCTCCTCGAAGACGAACTCGACGTCGGTGGCCGCGCCCTGCAGCACAAGCTGGCGCCCCTCCCCCTGGCCAGCCATCAGCACGTCTCTGCAGCGCTCAATCAGACGCCAGCACGCCACCAGGTCTTCGACCAGGTCGCTGAAGCGCTTGTACTTGGCGCCACGCACTCGGTCCGCCTGGACAACGGCGCTGCGCAGCTTCTCGGTGTCCAGCTCGCCTTGGGCTTCCGCTTCGGCTTTGGCACGCTTGGCACCCTGGAGCCTCTTGTGGGACTCCAGCGCGTCGTTTCGAGCCTCGTCAAAGTGGTAGGCCGTGTGGTTGAAGTGGTCGACGAGTTGCTGCAGGTAGTGCGGCTCGGTGACGAACCAGCGGCACCGGACGCAGTTGCGCGGCCCGCCCGGGACGGGTTGGAACCGTCCCCGTTCATCGGCCTCGCCGCCGTTGTGGCAGCCACCAATCGTTGGGCTGTCCCCGATTTCGCTCACATTGCCGCCCACCAGGCACAGGCCATGATGCATGTGCATCCACCCTGCGGCGTTGCGCTCGGCCGGGTGGATGGGGATGACGGTCCGTAGGGTGGACTGACTGTTGCAGACCGCCTGCTGGAGCAGAGCCTCGTGCTCAGTGTCGAGCAGGAAGGCGTGCAGGCTTGCTTCGCGCTTGGCGTCGAGCTTCACAGCTGCCTGCGCCAGAACGTCTGCGATTCGTGCGTTCCCTGGCTTGGTGTAGTACAGGGTCATGATGAGCCGGCTGTGGCCCACCAGCTTCTGCAGGATCGGGAACGGAACCTCGCCGTCCAGGGCGAGCGCCGTGATGAGAGAGACCCGCAGACTATGCAAGGGGAACTTCGACGAGGTTCGGCCGTCTTCCCGCGTCACAAGGACAATCGGCCGACCGCCTGGGTGGCATTCGTTTCGGGTAGCCAGCCGCGTCTGGTACTCCTCGAGCAGGGCAAACCAAGCGCTACTGACCACGCTATCCGTCACCGGCAGCATCCGCTCCTCATCGGAGTCCTGGGCCATGCGGAACAGGAAGCAGGTGTCCGGATAGGAGGCCAGTTGGGCCGCTGACTTGGTCCCCATGTGACGGCCCTCGAGCTCAGACCACGAGGTGCGGCGGCGGATGGGGTTGTACTTCGCCTGCCAGTTGCGCAGCTTCTCCAGCCAATAGAACACGTTCTCGACAACGTCGCCCGCGACGTACCACGGGATTTCGTAGCCCTTGTTTGGCCCGGACACCGCGAGGTCGGCAGTCTTGTTGGTGTTCGCATAGAGCACAGTGGTCTCAGCCTCGTCGATACCAGTCGACCGGCAGAGGACGCCTTGCCGCCAAGGCTGAGCCTCAGGACTTGCGAGGGGGTGGTCATTCAGCTTCCAAGCACCCCCTTCGTACTTCCAGGTGTCGGACTCCCCAGAGTCCAACATCCGCACTTGGAAGGTCCGCAGCGGGAGGAGTAGCTTGGTGTGTACGGCAACCCAGCGCACCGGGCTCCACATCTGGTAGTCGACAACCTTCTTGCGGCCGCGCGTGCGCTCGCGCTTTCTCCAGACGCAGTCTGGATCGCTTCGGTCGATGACGCCAGGGTCTACCGTGTACCAGTCATTCGACGGCGCCCCCTTGCTCCCAAGCGAGACGCCGAGGGCATTCTGGGCGAACTTCCAATCCCGGAAGTCCTTGCCCTCTGCCAGGATGTGTCGCAGCTCATGGATGAAGTCGAAGGGGAGCGTGGACCTGACAGATTGGCTTGGAGCGCTCTCTCCTGTCTTCTTGCTCTGCCTTTCCAGCGGGTTGTAGAAGGCGGTCGAGACGATCAGTTCCCCGTCGTCCGCCTCAAGGCTGAAGTCGCGTAGCAACGTCCATTGGAAGAGGTCGCGGAGCAGATTGCTTCGAGCGGCCTGCCCCTTCTTCAGTTTTGCGGTGACGGTCGTGCCCGGGTCAGGGAATGATGAGCCGCGCGCAAACAGGTCCGCCGGTGTAGCCGGCGCATCGGGCAGAGTGAGATAGTCTTGAAAGAAGGGCGCCAGCATCGCCAAGCGACTTGAGAGCCCAGCATTTGTGGTCTTCAGCCATTCGCTGGCCGGCTCCCTCCACGGCTCAAACTGGGGGTAGTCACGCCGGACCCAATCCAGATCGACGTCGTTTGCCTTCGTGACGCTCGGCTTCAGTGGAGGAGGCACCCCTCCTTCTTTTTCCAGCCAGGGGCGGGCGTGTAAGGACCACGACGAAATCAGCGTGTGGAGTTCGGTGCGGCTGTGGCGCTTGACGTGCCTGTCGGCTGTCACGCCACGCTCCGCCAACAGCTTGCCGATGGTGTTCAACGTGAAGTCGGTCTCGCCTGCAGCGTGCTGTTCGTAGCAGACGCGATGTGCACCAAGCAGAACGCGGAGACGGTCGCTTCTGAACAGGGATGCCTTCAATCGGCGGTAGACCGAATGTGGGTTGCGAGGGCTCAGGTCGGGCGCAACGTCAATCCACGTCTCGTCCGCGCGGCGCTGCCATGCGGCCAACAGTTCGGCGTAGCGAGGCAGCGTGTTCAGCCGATTGACCGTCGACCGGTGCTCTGAGAAGACACCCTCCTTGACCAGTTCGTATCCCATCGACACGCTGGTGAAGTCAATCTCTCCACGCTCAAACCGCGCCTGGCAGGCCTTATGGAAGGCCTCGAGGCTCTCGGCGGCGTCGATGCGCAGGTTGGCTGCCTTGCGATGCCGGGCGAAGACTGCGTCCGGGTGCTCCGCGGGAAGGCCCGTCGTTGCGGCGCCGCCGGCTTGCTCGGCATGGCGCTGCCAGGCGGCCAGCAGTTCGTCTAAGCCCTCAGGCACAAAGTGCGTGAGGGCCTTGGATGCCAGCGCGCCCTTGGGGACCTCTCGCGCCAGCTCTGCAGCACCGAAGTGCTGCTCGCCTCGTTCGAAGCGATCCAAGCATGCCCGGTGCAGCACTCGCAAGGAGTGTGCGGTCGCCGCGCGTCGACCGGGCATTGCAGACAAACGGAGCAGCACGCTGTGGGGGGGGTCAGCAGGCAGGTCGGCCGGGATGCTGAACTCATCTGCGATGGAGTACATGTGCCACGCCATGGCCAACTCGGCGTAGACGTTGCAGTGCGGCTGCTTGAACGACTGCTGGGTCAGCAAGCCAGCCTTCTCCAGCTCTTCACCGACTTCAGAGCGCAGCAAGGAACGCGGGCCCTTGTTGAACCGAGCCCGGCAGACCTCATGGACTGCGCGCAACGTCGTTTGCCGGGCTTCCACCAGGCTGCGCGTCGCGAGCAGATGCTCAAGGGTGATGTCGGGATGTTCAACCACGGTCATGTAGGTATAGCGGAGGTGATGCGCGTCGATGGAGTGCTAGCAGCGCTCAACTTGAGGGCCGCCTTCTGTAGCGCGTCCTCAACCTCGCCAGAGGTAGGCTGCGTGTAGACCTCCTGGCTCTCAATGGACGAGTGGTGCATCAGGATGCGGAGGAGCTCGGGCTCGATGCCTGCCTTCTTGCAGCGTCGGCCATAGGCATGGCGGTGGCCGTGGGGAGTGGTGCCGAGGTGCTTTGCTACGACCAGGCCGATCCTGCGGCATGCCTCAGCGTGCTGGTCGTTGAACAGCGGAAGCTTGAACATGCTGCCCACGGGCTCTCGGTCCAAGTTGATGAAGGCGAAGGGGTGGTCGCGGTCCTCGCGCGCGACCTGGGCCAGGTACAGCTTCCAGTTGGTCCAGAACAGTTCGCCGTACTGGGGGGAGAGCCAGTGCGCCTCCATGTAGTTAGGGGCATCGCAGAGGCAGCCCTTCCATCCGGCCTCTCGGTCGTCATCCAGTTGGTTTCGCGGTCGCAGTCCGAATTGGGTGGACAGGAACCTCTCCCGATTCGGCTGGCTGGCTTTGCCCATCGGGTCCTTCCACCAGGCCGGGGCGGCCCCCTCGGAGGGGTGATGGATTCGCACGATGCATGAGCGCGGGTTGGCCGGGTGCTGAACGACGTCTTCCACATACAAGTGGAACGGCTCAGACGGGCGGAAACCGGCGCCGTGCATGAGCAGGGTGATGAGGATGTTCCGGTAGTTCGTTCGACGACCAACGCGGAACCCATCCGAGATGAGGTCCAGGAAGCGCTCTTCCGGGAATGCCGGTGGTTCAGCCTTACGCGATGTCGGGGCGCGTTTGCCTTGGACTCTTCGAACGGTCTTGCCTTCGTCGTCCTTCTTGGGCCACAGGTGGCCTAGCAGGGCCCTCTCACGACGGTGCAACCGAGCTGCATCCACCCACATTTGGTCGTAAGGGCTACCGCGTTCAAGCGGGTTGATGTTGCCGGCCTTGGACTTGGGCTGAGCCGTGCTGAGCCACTCGAAGAAGAGGGTGAGGTCAGTGATGATGTTGGCGACATCAGGGGCCGACCGCGGCTGCCAGCAAAGGCCGCTAGGGTCGTCGTTGTCATCACCGAAGGTGCCAGCGGTCAGGCGCTTGGCGAAGTTGTCGAACAGTGCGCGCGTGTCGCGTTCCGCGGCGTTGGCCTGAACGTAGTCCATGAACAGTTCGACCGACCGCACGACCTTGCGCCGCCAGGACATGCTGCGTGTCAGGTAGCGTGCGAGGAAGTAGTCCAGCAGCGGGGTCAACAGCCCGTTCGGCGTCAACAGCCCGGGCATATGGATGATGGCTCCGGTGTTGTCAGTCCGGACCTTGACCTTCACTGAGACGAACATCCCGCCAGGCTCGACTCAGCTGTAGAAGCAGCGCGCGCAGACCTGCCGGTAGCGGCTGTTCCCGCCGATCAGTACCTGGTCGCCTTCCTGAACTCGCTCACCGGCTTCGTCGATGCGGATGTTCATCGTCGCCTTCTTGCCGCAGCGGCAGGCCGTCCGGATTTCCTCGAGGTTGTCGGCGAGTGTCAGAAGCATGGCCGCACCGGGGAACGGGTCTCCACGGAAGTCAGAACGCAGCCCAAAACACATCACCGGGCTGTCGTTGGTATGCACCCAGCGGTGCAGCTGCCGCACCTGGTCAACGGTCAGGAACTGAGCTTCGTCGATGAGAACGCAGGCAACCTCTACGTCCTTCAGGCGCTCAAGGAAGTTAGTGCTCGACGTGTACGTGGCAGCTTCCCGCTTGAGCCCGATGCGCGAGGAAATGAGCCCTGGGCCATCCCGGTCGTCCAACGCCGAAGTCAGCAGGAGGACCTTCTCACCGTTCTCCTCGTAGTTGTGCGCCACCTGCAGGAGCGAGCTCGTCTTGCCGGCATTCATTGCGGCATAGCGGTACCAAAGGCGGGCCAAGAGGTTCTCCAGAAGCGTCGAAGGGCTGCATCCTTGGTGATTTCAAGGATGCAAAACTTTGCACTTTAGCTCCCGGCAGATGAGCTCCGGACTAAGAGCCGCTAACAAAATTCCGGCAAGGCGCGACAACAGATGACGCAGCAGGCCAAGCTCAACAGCGCCACATGAGTCTCGACGGCGCGCTCAAACCGGATGCGCAGCTTGCCAAACGCGGC
>NZ_JBIGIA010000034.1:0-17801 GCF_043555975.1 Pelomonas nitida
GCCATGCCGGCTTTCCCGGCGTTCCGGGCAACCCGAGGAAGTCACGGGCGTGCTGGCCGCCACGGCTGTCGGCGAAGTCGAAGACGACCGCCTGCAGCGAGCTGGACTGCGTGCTGCAGTAGCTCCACAGGTAGGCGCGGTGGGTCTTGCCGTCGCGCTGCCCAGCAGGCTTGAGCATGGCCACCGGCGTCTCGTCGGCGTGCAGCACCGGCTGGCGCAGCAGTTCGGCGGTCAGCGCGTCGACGAGCGGCTGCAATTGAACGCCGCACTCTCCAACCCACTGCGCCAGCGTGGAGCGCGAGATGGCGTGGCCGGCTCGCTCGAAGATGGCTTCCTGCCGGTACAACGGCAGGTGGTCGAGGTACTTGGCCACCAGCACCTGGGCCAGGAGGCCGGCCGTGGGCAGCCCCTTGTCGATGATGTGCGGCGCGACCGGCGCCTGCACGATGCGCTCACAGCACTTGCACACCCACTTGCCGCGGATGTGGCGCTCCACCGTGAAGACGCCCGGCTGGTAGTCCAGCTTCTCGGCGACGTCCTCGCCGATGCGCTGCATGGCCTGGCCGCAGCCGCAGGTCGTGCTCTCGGGTTCATGGCGCACGTCGCGGCGCGGCAGGTGCGGCGGCAGCTTCTCGCGACGCGGCGGCTGCCGCTCGCCAGCGGCCCGACTGGGCTGCAGCGCTTCAATCTCGGCGGCTACGGCCGCCAGGTCGCTGTCCAGCGTCTCGTCCAGCAAACTCTTCTGCTCGGCGCTGAAGCGCTCGCTGTGCGCGGCAAACTTCAGCCGCTTGAGGATGGCGTTCTCGTGAGTGAGCTTGTCGATGATGGCCTGCTTGAACGCGGCCTCGGCGCGAGCGGCCCTCAGGGCGTCGCGCAGTTGCTGGGCATCGAGCGTGTCGAGGTCATCGGCAATCACGAGATGTGATGTTGCCCGGCGCAGACCGAGCTGCCCATCGGCAGATGCCGCAATGGACTCAGAGCTACAGCAGCGTGATGACGCCGGCCTCGCCGACGTGCTGCCAGGGCAGGCCCAGCACCAGGGCGTCGAACTGGGCGCGGTTCAGGTTCAACGTGCCGGTCACGTCGCGTGGCCACACGAAGCGGCCGGCGTTCAAGCGACGAGCGGCCAGCCACACGCCGATGCCGTCATGCACGAGCACCTTCATCCGGTTGGCGCGGCGGTTGGCGAATAGGTAGGCGTGGTGGGGCCGTGCGGCACCGAACACGGCCACCACGCGTCGCAGGGCGGCCTCGGTGCCGGCGCGCATGTCAAGCGGCTCGACCGCCAGCCACACGGCGTCGATGCGAATCACCGCAACAACTCGCGGGTCCAGGCGGCAAGCTCTGCCGCCGCGCTGACCGGCCAAGTGACGGTGATCACGACGGGTCCGCGCCTGAGCTCGACTCGGACATCAGCCGCTACGGCGTTGGGCACCGCAGGCGCCGGAAGCGACAGTGCCACGAACCCACTTGCCTTGGCGGGACCGGCAGAAGCCTCGTCCCGAGACAGCAGCCTCCAGCGGTGGACGATGTTGGCATTGATGCCGTAGGCCATCGCGACTTTGGCGACCGACGCGCCCGGCTCGTCACACTCAGCCAGCACCTGCGCCTTCTGCGCCTCGCTGTACCGCCGCCTCGTCTTCTTGTCGCTTGTCATCGCGTCCACCTATCGTTAAGTGGACAGCATCCTTGTCGTGGGCGCCCCCTCGTTCAAGATGACTTTGCCGGACGCCTACCAAAAGGACGCAAAAAAGCCCGCTCGAGGCGGGCTCTGGAGATCAGCGGGCGCTGAACTTATTCGGCGGCTTCGCCGGTGGTTTCGCCTTCGGCGCGATCCACCAGTTCAACGAAAGCCATGGGGGCGTTGTCGCCGACGCGGAAGCCCATCTTCAGGATGCGGGTGTAGCCGCCCGGACGAGCCGCGAAGCGCGGGCCCAGCACGTTGAACAGCTTGGTGACGATGTCGCGGTCGCGCAGGCGGTCGAAAGCCAGGCGGCGGTTGGCCAGCGTGGGTTCCTTGGCGAGCGTGATCAGGGGCTCAACAACGCGGCGCAGTTCCTTGGCCTTGGGGACCGTGGTCTTGATGGCTTCGTGCTCGAGCAGCGAAACGCACATGTTGCGCAGCATGGCAGCGCGGTGGGCGCTGGTGCGGTTGAGTTTGCGGAGGCCGTTACGGTGACGCATGGTGCTTTTCCTTTCACTTCATTAATGCCGGCAGCCGTGTCAGGTACTGCCGGGTGCACCGGGTGGCGTTGGTCAGCGCGCCACCCTTCAAAAAATTAACGCTTGTCCAGCCCTTGCGGCGGCCAGTTTTCCAGGCGGGCGCCCAGCGTCAGGCCGCGCGAAGCCAGCACTTCCTTGATTTCGTTGAGCGACTTGCGACCCAGGTTCGGGGTCTTCAGCAGCTCGGTCTCGGTGCGCTGGATCAGGTCGCCGATGTAGTAAATGTTCTCGGCCTTCAGGCAGTTGGCCGAACGCACCGTCAGTTCGAGCTCGTCGACCGGGCGCAGCAGGATCGGATCGAAGCTGCTGGAGCGCTGAGCCGGCTGATCGAAGGCGTCGACCAGGTCGGTGCCTTGCAGCTGGGCGAAGACGGCCAGTTGCTCAACCAGGATCTTGGCGGAGGCACGGATCGCTTCCTCGGGCGAGATGGCGCCGTTGGTTTCGATTTCCATGACCAGCTTGTCCAGGTCGGTGCGCTGCTCGACGCGGGCGTTTTCGACGGCGTAGCTGACGCGCTTGACCGGGCTGAACGACGCGTCCAGGACGATGCGGCCAATGCTCTTGGTCGGCTCGTCGCCGAAGCGGCGCATCGTGCCGGGCACGTAGCCGCGGCCCTTTTCAACCTTGATCTGCATGTCCAGCTTGCCGCCTTGCGACAGGTGGGCGATGACGTGATCGGGGTTGATGATCTCGACGTCGTGCGGGGTCTGGATGTCAGCCGCGGTGACTGGGCCTTCGCCTTCCTTGCGCAGGACCAGGGTCACTTCTTCACGGTTGTGCAGGCGGAAAACAACGCCCTTGAGGTTCAGCATGATGTGAACCACGTCCTCTTGCACGCCATCGATGGCCGAGTACTCGTGCAGCACGCCGGCAATCGTCACTTCCGTCGGCGCATAACCCACCATCGACGAGAGCAGCACACGGCGCAGGGCATTGCCCAGGGTGTGACCGTAGCCGCGTTCGAACGGCTCCAGCGTGACCTTGGCGCGATGACCGCCCAGGGGCTCCACGTTGATGGACTTGGGTTTGAGCAAGTTGGTTTGCATGAGGTCTTTCTTTCAATACCCTCGGTTCGTTACACCGATAAGGCTGAGGACCAGCCGGGCAGAGCCTTCGAGGGGCAGATAAGCCCGGACGAGGAAACGCCGACCGCGCCCTTGCAGGCGTGGTCGGCGGGGGGAACGATCAACGCGAGTACAACTCGACGATCAGCGATTCGTTGATTTCAGCGCCGAACTCGTCGCGGTCCGGAGCCTTCTTGAACACGCCCTCCAGCTTGGTGCCGTCGACGGCCACCCAAGCCGGCAGGCCGATGGACTCGGCCAGCTTGAACGACTCGGTCACGCGCAGCTGCTTCTTGGCCTTTTCGCGCACGGCGACGGTGTCACCAGCCTTGACCATGTAGGAAGCGATGTTGACGACCTCGCCGTTCACGACGATGCCCTTGTGCGACACCAGCTGGCGTGCTTCAGCGCGGGTGGAGCCGAAGCCCATGCGGTAGACGACGTTGTCCAGACGCGATTCCAGCAGCTGCAGCAGGTTCACGCCGGTCGAGCCCTTGCGGCGCTCGGCTTCAGCGAAGTAGCGGCGGAACTGACGCTCCAGCACGCCGTACATGCGCTTGACCTTCTGCTTTTCGCGCAGTTGCAGGCCGAAGTCGCTGGTGCGCTGGCCCGACGTGCGGCCGTGCTGGCCAGGCTTGCTGTCGAACTTGACCTTGTCGCTGATGGCGCGGCGGGCGCTCTTCAGGTAGAGGTCAGTGCCTTCGCGGCGGGAAAGTTTGCCCTTGGGGCCGAGGTAACGTGCCACTTTGCGTGTCCTTGTTCAATCTGACGCCAGGGGGAGCCTGACGCGAGTCCAGCCAGTGTTGTTTTGGGCTTGGACGGTGGGCTTACGAGCCGTTCTGCAATGAGTTCGGCTCAAAACTGAAGCCGGCGCGGCACCAAAGTGCCCGCCGGCTCCGGGAAAACGAGCGATTATCGCACCGCCATCCGAATCTGCAATATCTCTGTCAACCAGAGATGGCGCAACCTTAGATGCGGCGGCGCTTTTGCGGACGGCAGCCGTTGTGCGGCACAGGCGTCACGTCGGAGATCGAGTTGATGCGGATGCCCAGTGCGGCCAGTGCACGCACCGAAGATTCGCGACCCGGGCCGGGGCCCTTGATCTTGACGTCGAGGTTCTTGATGCCCTGCTCTTGAGCAGCGCGACCCGCCACCTCAGCAGCCACCTGAGCTGCGAAGGGAGTCGACTTGCGCGAACCCTTGAAGCCCTGGCCACCCGACGAAGCCCAAGACAGGGCGCCGCCTTGGCGGTCGGTGATGGTGATGATGGTGTTGTTGAACGAAGCGTGGACGTGCGCGATGCCGTCAGCGACGTTCTTGCGGACCTTCTTGCGAACGCGTTGAGCCGCCGAATTGTTGGGAGCCTTTGCCATATTGACCTTCTTTCAGTTCGGGCAGCTTACTTCTTGCCGGTCGCAGCCGACTTGCGCGGACCCTTGCGGGTGCGGGCATTCGTGCGGGTACGCTGGCCGCGCATCGGCAGGCCACGGCGGTGACGGAAACCACGGTAGCAGCCCAGGTCCATCAGACGCTTGATGTTGATGGACTGCTCACGGCGCAGGTCACCTTCGATGGTCAGCTTGTTGACCTCGTCACGGATCTTTTCCAGATCGCCGTCGGTGAGGTCCTTGACCTTCTTGTCGAACGGAATGCCGCAGCTCGTGCAGATCTTCTGAGCCGTCGTACGGCCAATGCCGTAGATCGAGGTCAGGCCGATCTCAGTGTGCTTTTGCGGCGGAATGTTGATACCAGCAATACGTGCCATGGTTGTCCTCTAGTCCTGTCGTGCGCTACCTGGGGATCAGCCCTGGCGCTGCTTGTGGCGCGGGTCGGTGCAGATCACGCGCACCACACCCTTGCGGCGGATGATCTTGCAATTGCGGCACATCTGCTTCACGGATGCCGAAACTTTCATGGTCTGCTCCTTGGCCTAACTTCTTCTGCGCTCTAGACGCGTTCCCGGGGGTTCAAACAGCTCACTTCGCCCGGAACACGATGCGAGCACGACTCAAATCGTAGGGCGTCAGCTCTACGGTCACTTTGTCACCGGGCAGGATGCGGATGTAGTGCATCCGCATCTTTCCGGAGATATGACCGAGAACGACATGCCCGTTCTCTAACTTCACACGAAACGTTGCGTTGGGGAGGTTCTCAAGAATCTCACCCTGCATCTGGATGACGTCGTCTTTCGACATGTCTGCGCTTCGTGTGGGTTAAATCAAATTCTTCCCATGTACAGCTTCAAACCTAATTGGGCTTGAAGCTGGCCTTCTTCAGCAGCGATTCGTACTGCTGACTCATGATGTAGCTCTGCACCTGAGCC
Organism: Pelomonas nitida; assembly: GCF_043555975.1. NCBI lineage: Bacteria > Pseudomonadati > Pseudomonadota > Betaproteobacteria > Burkholderiales > Sphaerotilaceae > Roseateles > Pelomonas nitida. The sequence goes on from NZ_JBIGIA010000034.1 coordinate 5,611, forward strand.
CAGAAGTCCATCGTCACAACCACGATGATCAACAGGGACGTACCACCGAAGTAGAACGGCACGTTGTACTTCAAGGTCAGGAACTCCGGCAGCAGGCAGACCAGCGTGATGTAGATCGCACCAGCCAGCGTCAGCCGCGAGAGGATCTTGTCGATGTGCTTGGCCGTCTGCTCACCCGGGCGAATACCCGGAATGAACGCCCCGCTCTTCTTCAGGTTGTCCGCCGTCTCACGGCTGTTGAACACCAGTGCCGTGTAGAAGAAGCAGAAGAACACGATCGCCGCCGAATACAGCAAGACGTAGATCGGTTGTCCCGGGCTGATCATGCCCGCCAGGTCCTTCAGCCAGCGCAGGCCGTCACCCGTCGCAAACCAGCTCACCACCGTTGTCGGCAGCAGGATGATGGACGACGCGAAGATCGGTGGGATCACGCCCGACATGTTCAGCTTCAAGGGCAGGTGCGACGACTGGCCACCATAAACCTTGTTGCCGACCTGGCGCTTGGCGTAGTTCACCAGAATCTTGCGCTGACCGCGTTCGACGAAGACGACCGCGTAAGTCACCGCCACCACCAGCGAGATCACCACCAGCGCCGAGCCGTAACCCATCGCACCGGTACGCACCAGCTCGAAGAGCCCACCGATCGCACCAGGCAAGCCCGCCGCGATACCGCCGAAGATCAGGATCGAGATGCCGTTGCCGAGACCGCGTTCCGTGATCTGCTCACCCAGCCACATCAGGAACATCGTGCCAGCCACCAGGCTCGACACCGCCGTGAGACGGAAGCCAAAGCCAGGATTCAGCACCAGACCCGCAGAACCCTCCAGCGCCAGCGCAATCGACAGGCTCTGGAACAGTGCCAGGCCGAGCGTGGCATAGCGGGTGTACTGGGTGATCTTGCGACGTCCCGCCTCGCCTTCCTTCTTCAGCTGCTCCAGCGCCGGGACCACATAGGTCATGAGCTGCAGCACGATGGAAGCCGAAATGTACGGCGTGATGCCCAACGCGAACACGGTGAAGCGCGACAGCGCCCCGCCCGAGAACATGTTGAACAGGCTCAGGATGCCACCGGCCTGGCCCTTGAAAAATTGGGCCAGCTGATTCGGATCGATGCCCGGCACCGGGATGTGCGCCCCGATGCGGTAGACGACCAAAGCCAGAAGCAGGAAGACAAGCCGACGACGCAGGTCACCGAACTTGCCACTCTTGGCGAGCTGATTCGCGTTGGTAGCCACGCTGGGTCAGTTCCTGTGGTTGCCGATCAGGCGACCGAGCCGCCCGCTGCCTCGATGGCCGCCTTGGCGCCCTTCGTGGCGTTCACGCCCTTGAGCGTGACCTTGCGTTCGATCTTGCCAGCCAGGATGACCTTGACCGACTTGGTCAGCTGAGGCACGAGCCCGACAGCCTTGAGCGTCGACACGTCGATCTCGTCACCGGCCAGACCTTGCAGGTCGGTCAGCGTGATTTCGGCGTTGTACTTCAGCGTCAGCGACTTGAAGCCACGCTTGGGCAGGCGGCGCTGCAGCGGCATTTGACCGCCTTCGAAGCCGACCTTGTGGTAGCCGCCCGAACGGGACTTCTGACCCTTGTGACCGCGACCGGCGGTCTTGCCCAGGCCCGAGCCGATGCCGCGGCCGACACGGCGCTTGGCATGCTTGGCGCCCTCTGCGGGCTTGATCGTGTTGAGTTCCATCGTCTTGTCCTCGATGTGCGCGGCGCTTACAGCACCTGCACCAGATAGGCGATCTTGTTGATCATGCCGCGCACGGCGGGCGTGTCTTCCAGCGTGGACTGGCTGTTCAGCTTGCGCAGACCCAGGCCGACCACGGTGGCACGGTGCGAGGCGCGGCAGCCGATGGGGCTACGCACCAGCTTGACCGTCACGGTTTTCTTGTCAGACATCTTGTGCTCCGCTGTGGCGATCAGTTGAAGAGTTCTTCAACCGTCTTGCCGCGCTTGGCAGCGACTTCCGACGCCGTGGTGGAACGCTTCAGCGCGTCCAGCGTGGCGCGGACCATGTTGTACGGGTTCGTCGAACCGTGGCTCTTCGTCACGATGTCGGTCACGCCCATCACTTCGAAGACAGCGCGCATCGGGCCGCCAGCGATCACGCCGGTACCGGCAGGAGCCGGCGCCATGATGACGTGCGCTGCGCCGTGCTCACCCACCACGTTGTGATGGATGGTGCCGTTCTTCAGCTGGACCTTGATCATGTTGCGGCGGGCCGATTCCATGGCCTTCTGCACGGCCACCGGAACTTCCTTGGCCTTGCCCTTGCCCATGCCGATACGGCCATCACCGTCGCCGACCACCGTCAGAGCAGCGAACGACAGCGTACGGCCGCCCTTCACCACCTTCGTGACGCGGTTGACCGCGATCATCTTTTCCTTCAGGCCGTCGTCGTTGCCTTCAGCCTGCGCGCCGCGGGGTTGAAACTTTGCCATTTCGTATTCCTATGCGTCAGAACTGCAGACCGGCTTCGCGGGCTGCTTCGGCCAGTGCCTTGACACGGCCGTGGTAGGCGAAGCCCGAGCGGTCGAAAGCAACCTTCTCGACGCCAGCAGCCTTGGCCTTCTCGGCGATGCGCTTGCCGATGAAGGCAGCGGCGGCGACGTTGCCGCCGTTCGCCAGCTGCTCGCGCACTTCCTTCTCGGAAGAAGAAGCTGCGGCCAACACCTGACCGCCATCTTCGGAGATGACTTGGGCGTAGATGTGCAGGTTGGAGCGGAACACCGTCAGACGGGCCACGCGCTGGATCGCAATGCGAGCGCGGGTCTGGCGCGAACGACGCAGGCGTTGTTCTTTCTTGGTCATCATGGCGCTGCTCCTTACTTCTTCTTGGTCTCTTTGAGGGAGACCTTCTCATCCGAATAACGGATGCCCTTGCCCTTGTAGGGCTCAGGCGGACGGAAGGCGCGCACCTCGGCGGCGATCTGGCCGACGACTTGGCGGTCAGCGCCCTTGATGATGATTTCCGTCTGAGTCGGGCACTCGACCTTGATGCCGGCCGGCATGTCCTTCACCACGGGGTGAGAGAAACCGATCTGCAGGTTGAGCTTCTGGCCCTGGGCTTGAGCGCGGAAACCCACGCCCACCAGGTTCAGCTTCTTCTCGAAGCCCTTGCTGACGCCGTTGACCATGTTGGCCACCAGCGCACGCATCGTGCCGCTCATCGCATCGGCTTCGGCCGATTCGTTGACGGGCGCGAAGCTCAGCTTGCCGGCTTCATTCTTGACGGTGACGAGCTTGTTCGCCGGACGCACCAGCGTGCCGAGCGAGCCCTTGACGCTGATGGCTTCAGCGCCGATGGTCACGTCCACGCCTTGCGGGACGTTGACCGGCATTTTTCCAACGCGGGACATTGTTCCTACTCCTTCGCTTAGGCGACGTAGCAGAGCACCTCGCCGCCGATACCGGCAGCGCGGGCCTTGCGGTCCGTCATGACGCCTTGCGGGGTCGTCACAATCGCCACGCCCAGGCCGTTCATGACCTGAGGAATGTCGTGGCGGCCCTTGTAGATACGCAGGCCGGGGCGGCTGACGCGCTCGATACGTTCGATGACCGGACGGCCAGCGTAGTACTTCAGCGAGATTTCCAGCTCCGGACGGGCAGCTTCGCCACGGACGGCGAAGTCGTCGATATAGCCTTCGTCCTTCAGGACCTTGGCAATCGCCACCTTCAGCTTGGACGACGGCATGGCAACGCTCGTCTTCTCGACGATTTGCGCGTTGCGGATGCGGGTCAGCATATCGGCGATGGGATCACTCATGCTCATTTGCGATTTCTCCTATCAGCCGATTACCAGCTGGCCTTGACGACACCGGGGATGTCGCCCTTGAAGGCCAGTTCACGGATCTTGTTACGGGCCAGGCCGAACTTGCGGAAGGTGCCACGCGGACGACCGGTCAGCTCGCAGCGATTGCGCAGACGAGTGGGGTAGGCATTGCGGGGCAGCTTTTGCAGCTCGAGGCGAGCGGCGTAGCGCTCTTCCTCGGACTTCTTGCTGTCGTCGATGATGGCCTTCAGTTCCGCGTACTTCTTGGCGAACTTGGCGACCAGCGCTTCGCGCTTCAGCTCACGTTGTTTGATCGAGAGTTTTGCCACGGGTCACCTCAGTTCTTGAACGGAAACTTGAACGCAGCCAGCAGAGCCTTGGCTTCGTCGTCCGTCTTGGCGGTCGTCGTGATGCTGATGTTCAGACCACGCAGAGCATCCACCTTGTCGTACTCGATCTCGGGGAAGATGATTTGCTCTTTGACGCCGATGTTGTAGTTGCCACGGCCGTCGAACGAGCGACCGGAGATACCACGGAAGTCGCGAACGCGCGGCAGCGCGATCGTCACGAAACGGTCCAGGAATTCGTACATCTGGACACCGCGCAGCGTCACCATCGCACCGATGGGCACGTTGTCGCGGATCTTGAAGCCGGCGATAGCCTTCTTCGACTTGGTCACGACGGGCTTCTGGCCGGCGATCTTGGTCAGGTCGCCCACGGCGTGGTCCATGACCTTCTTGTCGGCGACAGCCTCGCTCACGCCCATGTTCAGCGTGATCTTGGTGATGCGCGGCACCTCCATGATCGACTTGTAGCCGAACTTCTCGGTCAAGGCGGGCACGATTTTTTCGCGGTATTGCGTTTGAAGACGAGCCATGTCGAACCCCTTAAGCCTTGATCTCTTCGCCGGTCGACTTGAACACGCGCACCCGCTTGCCGTCGACGAGCTTGACGCCCACGCGATCGGCCTTGCCGGAAGCGGCGTTGAAGATCGCCACGTTGGATTGATGGATGGGCATGGTCTTGTCGACGACGCCGCCGGTGGTGCCCTTCATGGGGTTGGGCTTGACGTGCTTCTTGACGACATTGACACCATCGACCACCACGTGGTCGGCGTCAGTGCGCGCGGTCACGGTGCCGCGCTTACCCTTGTCGCGGCCGGTCAACACGATGACCTGGTCGCCGGTACGGATCTTGTTCATGGCTTACCTCAGACAGTGGGGGCTCAAAGCACCTCGGGCGCCAGCGACACGATCTTCATGAAGCGCTCGGTACGCAGTTCACGCGTCACGGGGCCGAAGATGCGGGTGCCGATCGGCTCCAGCTTGGCATTGAGCAGCACGGCGGCATTGCCGTCGAACTTGACGAGCGAGCCGTCCTGGCGACGAACGCCCTTGGCGGTACGAACCACCACGGCGCTGTAGACCTCGCCCTTCTTCACGCGACCACGCGGCGCAGCTTCCTTGATGCTGACCTTGATGATGTCGCCAATGTGCGCATAGCGGCGCTTGGAGCCGCCCAGCACCTTGATGCACTGAACGGACTTCGCGCCAGTGTTGTCCGCGACATCAAGCCGCGATTGCATTTGGATCATGTCTGTCCCCAACTTGCCCCGAGTTGCCTTGCCTTGCAGCCAGACGCGTCGGTCAGTCTTGGGCCCGTATGTCAGTCAGCGCGGCTCTCGCCAGCGCTGCCCAACGGTTGAGGGCGGATCCGAAGCCAGGCGGCTGGAGCGAGTTTGCTCACGTGCCTAGCGTTCGGCGAAGCTGCGCATTATGCATTGACGCCCACCCGGGCGTCAATAGTCGCGCCAAACTTTTCTACGCGCGCGGATCAGCCGCGCGCCTGAGCCAGCATGGTCGCGGCGTCGCTGACCTCGAACTTGCCGGCGGCCTCGATGTTCAGCGTCTTCACGACGCCGTCCTTGACGAGCATCGAGTAGCGCTGCGAACGCACACCAAAGCCCTTGGCCGTCAGGTCCAGCACCAGGCCAACCGCTTGCGTGAAGGCTGCACTGCCGTCAGCCATCATGCGGACCTTGCCACCCGTCTTCTGTTCGCGCCCCCAGGCGCCCATCACGAAGGCGTCGTTGACGGAAACGCACCAGATTTCGTCGACACCGGCCGCCTTCAGCTCGTCAGCCTTCTGCACATAGCCCGGCACATGTTGCGCGGAGCAGGTCGGCGTGAAAGCGCCGGGCAGCGCGAAGATCGCGATCGTCTTGCCTGCGGTCGCCTTCTCGATGTCGAAGCTATTGGGGCCGAGGCTGCAGCCCTCGCCCTCGACTTCGATGAATTCCTGGAGGCTGCCTGCCGGCAGCTTGTCGCCCACTTGGATCATGTGTTCCCCTGAGGATGGAAAAAGAAAAACCGGCGCACCAGTTTCCCGGTGCGCCGGCTTCGGCAGTCGCGTGACTGGGTGAAGACCTTAGACCAGCTGGGCCTTCTCGACCAGGCGGGTCACCGCCCAAGCCTTGGTCTTGGAGACCGGACGGGTCTCGCTGATCTCGACAACGTCGCCGACCTTGTACTCGTTGTTCTCGTCATGCGCGTGGTACTTGCGCGAACGGGCAACGATCTTGCCGTAGAGCTCGTGCTTGGCACGGCGCTCGACGAGCACGGTCACGGTCTTGGCGCGGGCGTCGCTGACGACCTTGCCGACCAGGGTGCGCACGTTCTTGGTTTGGGCCTCAGTCATTTCGTGGCCTCCTTCTTCTTCTCGGCCAGGATGGTCTTGGCACGAGCGATGTCGCGGCGAGTCTTGCCCAGGTCGCTGTGGTTCGTCAGCTGCTGGGTGCCCTTCTGCATACGCAGCTTGAAGTGCGCCTTCAGCAGATCGGTCACTTCCTTTTCGAGGGCAGCGACGTCCTTGGCACGGAGTTCAGATGCTTTCATGGTGTCCTTCCTCAGGTACCGACCTGGCGGGCCACGAAGGTGCAACGCAGGGGCAGCTTGGCAGCAGCCAGCGTGAACGCTTCGCGAGCCAGCGTTTCGGGCACGCCGTTGATCTCGTAGAGCACCTTGCCGGGCTGGATCTCAGCCACGTAGTACTCCGGGTTGCCCTTACCGTTACCCATACGGACTTCGGCAGGCTTTTGCGAGATGGGCTTGTCCGGGAAGATGCGGATGAAGATCCGGCCGCCACGCTTGATGTGGCGCGAGATCGCGCGGCGAGCCGCTTCGATCTGGCGGGCCGTCAGACGGCCGCGCTCCGTGGCCTTCAGGCCGAAGTCACCGAAAGACACCGCAGCACCGCGGGTCGCAACACCGGTGTTGCGGCCCTTCTGTTCCTTGCGGTACTTGCGACGATTAGGTTGCAGCATGCTTATTCTCCTTTGGCCTCACCGGCAGCGGGAGCCTTGCGGATCACGCGCTTGCCAGCGGGCTTGGCTGCGTCACCCGTGGGGGCGCCGGCAGCGGGCTGGTCTGCTCCGTCACGCGGGCCACGGTCGCCACCCGGGCGGCCACGGCCACCGGGAGCGCCCGGACGGGCGTTACGGCGCGGGCGACGATCGTCTTCGGCGCCAGCGGGGGTGTTGATGACGGGAGCCTCGCCGTTGGCCAGGCGGTCACCGCGGTAGACCCACACCTTGACGCCGATGACGCCGTAGGTGGTCTTGGCTTCAGAGAAGCCGTAGTCGATGTCGGCCTTCAGGGTGTGCAGGGGCACACGACCTTCGCGATACCACTCGGTACGAGCGATTTCGATGCCGTTCAGGCGACCCGCGCTCATGATCTTGATGCCCTGGGCACCCAGACGCATGGCGTTCTGCATCGCGCGCTTCATGGCGCGGCGGAACATGATGCGCTTCTCGAGCTGCTGGGTGATCGAGTCGGCGATCAGCTGAGCATCGACTTCAGGCTTGCGCACTTCTTCGATGTTGACCGCGACCGGCACGCCCAGACGCTTGGTCAGTTCGGCCTTCAGGTTCTCGATGTCCTCACCCTTCTTGCCGATCACGACGCCCGGACGAGCCGAGAAAATCGTGATGCGGGCGTTCTTGGCGGGGCGCTCGATCAGGATGCGCGAGACGGCGGCGTTCTTGAGCTTGCCCTTCAGGTAGTCACGAACCTGCAGATCCTCGGCCAGCATGCTGGCGAAGTTCTGGTTGTTCGCGTACCAGCGCGAAGCCCAGTTACGGGTGACAGGAAGGCGGAAGCCAACCGGATGGATTTTCTGTCCCATAGTCTTCCTTGCGCCTTAGTTGCCGACGGCCACGAAGATGTGGCAAGTGGGCTTGCTGATGCGATTGCCGCGGCCCTTGGCGCGGGCGGAGAAGCGCTTCAGCGTGGCACCCTGCTCGACGTAGATCGAGGTGACCTTGAGATCATCGATGTCAGCGCCGTCGTTGTGCTCGGCGTTGGCGATGGCGCTTTCCAGCGCCTTCTTGATGATCACGGCTGCCTTCTTCTGGGTGAAGGTCAGGATGTTGAGGGCCTGATCCACCTTCTTGCCACGGATCATGTCGGCCACGAGGCGGCCCTTGTCACACGACAGGCGGACGCCACGGACGATTGCTTTGGTTTCCATCGTCTCTAGTCCTTACTTCTTCCCGGCCTTCTTGTCGGCCGGGTGGCCCTTGAAGGTGCGGGTCAGTGCGAATTCACCCAGCTTGTGGCCGACCATCTGGTCAGACACATAGACCGGCACGTGCTGCTTGCCGTTGTGCACGGCGATCGTCAGACCGATGAACTCGGGCAGGATCGTCGAGCGACGCGACCAGGTCTTGATGGGCTTCTTGTCCTTGTTGGCAACCGCCTTGTCGACCTTGGCCTGCAGGTGGTGGTCAACGAAGGGGCCCTTCTTCAGCGAACGAGTCATGGCCTAGCCCTTACTTCTTGCGACGCGAGACGATGAAAGTCTGCGTGCGCTTGTTGTTGCGAGTGCGATAGCCCTTGGTCATCGTGTTCCAAGGCGACACGGGGACCTGGCCTTCGCCGGTGCGGCCTTCGCCGCCGCCGTGCGGGTGATCCACCGGGTTCATGGCGACGCCACGAACGGTCGGGCGGATGCCCTTCCAGCGGATCGCGCCGGCCTTGCCGTATTGACGCAGGCTGTGCTCTTCGTTGCTCACTTCACCGATGGTGGCGCGGCAGTCGATATGCACGCGGCGAACTTCGCCGGAGCGCAGACGGACCTGAGCGTAGACACCTTCACGAGCCATCAGGACAGCGGAAGCGCCGGCCGAACGGATCATCTGGGCACCCTTGCCGGGTTGCAGCTCGACGCAGTGGATGGTCGAACCCACCGGGATGTTGCGGATGGGCAGCGTGTTGCCGGCCTTGATCGGCGCTTCCGAGCCGCTCAAGATGGTCGAACCCACTTCCAGACCGCGCGGAGCGATCACGTAGCGACGCTCGCCGTCGGCGTAGCACACCAGCGCGATGTGGGCCGTACGGTTCGGGTCGTACTCGATGGTCTCGACCTTCGCGGGGATGCCATCCTTGTTGCGCTTGAAGTCCACGACACGGTAGTGGTGCTTGTGACCACCGCCCTTGTGGCGCATCGTGATGTGACCGTTGTTGTTACGGCCAGACTTCTGCTTCTGGGGCTCCAGCAGCGACGCCTCGGGCGCGCCCTTGTGGAGGTGCTTGTGCACCACCTTGACGACACCACGGCGGCCGGGCGACGTCGGCTTGACTTTGACGATGGCCATTTACGCGGCCTCCCCGGAGAAATTGAGCTCTTGACCAGCCTTGAGGGCCACATAGGCCTTCTTGACGTGGTCACGGCGGCCGGCGCGGCCACCGAAGCGCTTGGTCTTGCCCTTGACGTTGACCACGCTGACCGACTCGACCTCGACCTTGAACATCAGTTCAACAGCGGCCTTGATCTCGGGCTTGGTGGCGTCGCGCAGGACCTTGAACAGCACCTGGTTGTGCTTCTCGGCGACTTGCGTGGCCTTTTCGGACACGATGGGCGCGAGCAGCACGGAGGCCAGACGGCCTTCAGCAAACTTGGGGGCGCTCATGCCAGCATCTCCTTGAGTTGCTCGACCGCAGCCTTGGTCACCAGCACCTTCTTGTAGAAGACCAGCGACAGGGGGTCGGCGTAGCGCGGCTCGACGACCAGCACGTTGGCCAGGTTGCGCGAGGCCAGCAGCAGGTTGTCGTCCACGGTGTCGGCGATGACCATCACCGAGTCCAGGCCCATGGCCTTGAACTTGGCGGCCAGCAGCTTGGTCTTCGGGGCTTCGACCGAGATCGAATCCACGACAGCCAGGCGGCCTTCACGGGCCAGCTGCGACAGGATCGCAGCCATGCCGGCGCGGTACATCTTCTTGTTCAGCTTGTGCGAGAAGTTCTCGTCAGGCAGGTTCGGGAAGATGCGACCGCCCCCGCGCCACAGCGGCGACGAGGTCATACCGGCGCGAGCGCGGCCGGTGCCCTTCTGGCGGAAAGGCTTCTTGGTCGAGTGGTGGACCTGTTCACGGTCCTTCTGGGCGCGGGTGCCTTGGCGTGCGTTGGCCTGGAAGGCCACGACCACCTGGTGCACCAGGGCTTCGTTGTAGTCGCGAGCGAAGATGGTGTCGGGCGCGTCAACCTTGGACGTGGCCTGACCCTGCTCGTTCAGGAGCTCGAGCTGCATCAGTTGGCTCCCTTCTTGATCTTGACCTTGACGGCGGGGCGGACGACCACGTGGCCGTTCTTGGCGCCCGGCACCGCACCACGCACCAGCAGCAGCGAACGGGCTTCGTCCACGCGCACGATGTCGAGGTTTTGGGTCGTGACGGTTTCGTCGCCCATGTGGCCGGTCATCTTCTTGCCCGGGAACACGCGGCCCGGGTCTTGCGCCATGGAGATCGAGCCCGGCACGTTGTGCGAACGGCTGTTACCGTGCGACGCGCGCTGCGAGCTGAAGTTGTGGCGCTTGATGGTGCCGGCGTAGCCCTTACCGATGGACGTGCCTTGCACGTCGACCAGCTGGCCCGTGGCGAACAGCGTCACCGGAACGGTCGCGCCAGCTTGGTACTGGGCGGCGACGTCGGCTTCGACGCGGAATTCCTTGAGGATTTCACCGGCTTCGACACCTGCCTTGGCAAGGTGGCCGGCTTCAGGCTTGGTCACGCGCGAAGCTTTGCGCGAACCGAACGCCACCTGGATGGCGCTATAGCCGTCGGTCTCTTGGGTCTTGACCTGGGTCACGCGGTTGTTGGACACGTCCAGCACCGTCACGGGAATGGCATCGCCATCGTCCGTGAAGATGCGCATCATGCCCACCTTGCGGCCCAGCAAACCGAGACGGTTGCTCAGACTCATGTTTTTCTCCAGCCCCGACCGCTCTCACGACCGAAGCTATTGCGAACACCCGACAGCGATTGGCCGGGCTGACCTGTGCAGAACCTCCGAAGAAGCACTGCGCGAATATCCGAGCAGGCGTGAGCCAACCCGGAAAAGCTGGCGAGTATAGCTTGAGGCCTCGCCCAGATGCAAGCGCCCCACCCCACTCCCTGCAAATGACAAAGCCCCGGCCTGCCGAAGCAGGGCCGGGGCCCGAGTACCTCAGACCTCGAAAGGCCCGCGATTACTGCAGCTTGATTTCGACGTCGACGCCGGCGGGCAGGTCGAGCTTCATCAGCGCGTCGACCGTCTTGTCGGTCGGATCGACGATGTCCATCAGGCGCTGGTGCGTGCGGATTTCGAACTGGTCGCGGCTGGTCTTGTTGACGTGCGGCGAACGCAGGATGTCGAAACGCTCGAGGCGGGTCGGCAGGGGCACCGGGCCCTTGACGATGGCGCCGGTGCGCTTGGCGGTCTCGACGATTTCGAGGGCCGACTGGTCGATCAGCTTGTAATCAAACGCCTTCAGGCGGATGCGGATCTTTTGCTTTTGCATGACTGTTCCTTAAAGAGCGAGGTGAGCACCGGGCGGCAGCCGCCCGGCACACGGTCACGCAGTGATTACTCGAGGATCGTGGCGACGACGCCCGAACCGACGGTACGGCCGCCTTCACGGATGGCGAAACGCAGACCGGTTTCCATCGCGATCGGAGCGATCAGCTTCACGGTGATGCCGACGTTGTCGCCAGGCATGACCATTTCCTTGTCCTTCGGCAGCTCCACGGCACCGGTCACGTCCGTCGTGCGGAAGTAGAACTGGGGACGGTAGTTGTTGAAGAACGGGGTGTGACGGCCGCCCTCTTCCTTCGACAGCACGTAGATTTCGGCCGTGAAGTGGGTGTGCGGCTTGATCGTGCCCGGCTTGGCCAGCACTTGGCCACGCTCGACGTCTTCGCGCTTGGTGCCGCGCAGCAGGATGCCGACGTTGTCGCCTGCTTGACCTTGGTCCAGCAGCTTGCGGAACATTTCGACGCCCGTGACCGTGGTCTTCTGGACTTCGCGGATACCGACGATTTCGATTTCTTCGCCGACCTTGATGATGCCGCGCTCGACGCGACCGGTCACCACGGTGCCAC
>NZ_JBIGIA010000035.1:0-16935 GCF_043555975.1 Pelomonas nitida
CCCAGTTCTACTTCCGCACGACGGACGTGACCGGTGCCGTGGAGCTGCCGAAGGACAAGGAAATGGTCATGCCTGGCGACAACGTCGGCATCACCGTGAAGCTGATCGCTCCGATCGCGATGGAAACGGGTCTGCGTTTCGCCATCCGTGAAGGCGGCCGTACCGTCGGTTCGGGCGTCGTCGCCACGATCCTGGAATAATTTTTAAGGCCACAGGGGCATAGCTCAATTGGCAGAGCGTCGGTCTCCAAAACCGAAGGTTGGGGGTTCGAGACCCTCTGCCCCTGCCACCCGCCACTGATCACGGCGGTTGGTTTCCTGGCTAACCAAGCATCGGCCCGCGAGAGTGATCTCGGCGGGCCTTGCTGCTGATGGCTACGGCCTGTGGCAGCTCTGAAAAAGCCGCTTCGAACGCGGCGCGTGAAAGACAAGTGATGGCGAATCCTCCTCAAGTCGAGACCGTGACCAGCGGTGCCGACAAGGCCAAGTTGGCCGCAGCGGTGTTGCTGCTGATCGGCGCGTTGGCGGCTTATTACGGTCTGTCCAAGCAGGGCGCGCTGGTGCAGATCGCCTCGTTGGTTGTGCTGCTGATTGCCGGTGTGGCGATCTTCTTCACGTCTGAGCATGGCAAGGCGCTGATCGCCTATGGTCGCGACTCCGCGCGCGAAGTGAAGAAGGTCGTCTGGCCGACCCACAAGGAAGCGCGCCAGATGACGATGTATGTCTTCGCTTTCGTCGTCATCATGGCGCTGTTCCTGTGGCTGACGGACAAGACGCTGGAATGGGTGCTGTACGACCTGATCCTGGGCTGGAAGCGCTGAGAGGGAACGAGATGAGCGAAGAGCAAAACGTCGCTGCCGCCGAGGCGCCCGCTGGTCTGCCCAAGCGCTGGTATGTCGTCCATGCCTATTCGGGCATGGAAAAGGCTGTCGAGCGCAATCTGCGCGAGCGCATCGATCGCGCCGGCATGCAGGACAAATTCGGCCGCATCCTGGTGCCGACCGAAGAAGTCGTCGAGCTGAAGAACGGCAAGAAGGCCGTGACCGAGCGCCGTTTCTTCCCTGGCTACGTGCTGGTCGAGATGGCGATGGACGACGAATCCTGGCACCTGGTGAAGCACACCTCCAAGGTCACGGGTTTCGTCGGTGGCGCCAAGAACCGCCCGGCCCCGATCTCCGAGGCGGAGGTCATGAAGATCGTCAACCAGATGCAGGAAGGCGTCGAAAAGCCCCGGCCCAAGGTCGAGTGGATGGTTGGCGAGGTCGTGCGCGTCAAGGAAGGCCCGTTCACCGACTTCAATGGCTCGGTCGAAGAGGTCAACTATGACAAGTCCAAGGTGCGCGTCTCGGTCACGATCTTCGGCCGCGCAACGCCGGTCGAGCTGGACTTCGCGCAGGTCGAGAAGGTTTGATCGCAGGTCGCTGAGCTTGCTGCTGCGGTGCGGTGGCAAAAGGTCTCGGTGGCGCGTCGCTGATGTTCAGGTTCGCGTAACCTGAATTTGAAGCGGCGAAGTAGAATCTTGGGTTTGGCCGGCGCCATCAATGCCGGCCCGTGATCAGCTCGCAACGAGAGGCGGGCAAGAGGAGCAAAGGTAGCGGCCCGGTCGTCAGATCGGGCTCGAGTCCGATGCGCTAGCACTCAGGTTCCCCGGCGAGGCCGCCAGGGAGCTGTTTGGAGAAAACATGGCCAAGAAAATTGTCGGCTTCATCAAGCTGCAAGTCGCGGCGGGCAAGGCCAATCCTTCGCCCCCGGTCGGTCCGGCGCTGGGTCAGCGTGGTCTGAACATCATGGAATTCTGCAAGGCGTTCAACGCCCAGACGTCCGGTCCCGGCTTCGAGCCTGGCATGAAGCTGCCGGTGGTCATCACCGCCTTCGCAGACAAGAGCTTCACCTTCGTCATCAAGTCGCCCCCGGCGACCGTGCTGCTGAAGAAGGCCGCCAAGATCGAGAAGGGCTCGCAGCGTCCTCACCTGGACAAGGTCGGCAAGCTGACCCGCGCCCAGCTGGAAGAGATCGCGAAGATCAAGACCAAGGACCTGACGGCCGCCAACATCGACGCCGCTGTCAAGACCATCGCCGGCTCTGCCCGCTCGATGGGCATCATCGTGGAAGGGGTCTGACATGGCCAAGCTCACCAAGAAGCAAAAGGCGCTGGCTGGCAAGGTTGAATCGACCAAGCTGTACGGCCTGACCGAAGCCCTGGACCTGGTCAAGAGCCTGGCCACCGCCAAGTTCGACGAGTCCATCGACGTTGCCGTGCAACTCGGCATCGATGCGAAGAAGTCGGACCAAGTCGTTCGTGGCGCCGTCGTGCTGCCCAACGGTACCGGCAAGACCAAGCGCGTCGCCGTGTTCGCCCAAGGTGCCAAGGCTGAAGAAGCCCGCGCCGCCGGCGCCGACGTCGTCGGCATGGAAGACCTGGCCGAGCGCGTCAAGGCTGGTGACATGCCTTTCGACGTCGTCATCGCCTCGCCCGACACGATGCGTGTCGTCGGTACGCTGGGTCAGATCCTCGGCCCGCGCGGCCTGATGCCGAACCCCAAGGTCGGCACCGTCACGCCGGACGTCGCCACCGCTGTCAAGAACGCCAAGGCTGGCCAGGTCCAGTTCCGCGTCGACAAGGCCGGTATCGTCCACGGCACGGTTGGCCGTCGCTCGTTCGACACCGACAAGCTGGAAGGCAACCTGCGCGCGCTGATCGAAGCCCTGAACAAGGCCAAGCCGGCCTCGAGCAAGGGCGTGTACCTGCGCAAGGTCGCGGTCTCCTCGACGATGGGCGTTGGCGCCCGCGTCGAAATCGCGTCGATCAACGCTCAGGCCAACGCCGCCTGATCGTCGGCCAGGCCCACTGGCCTGGTGCACTGAATCTGTCCGGGGCGAGTCTGGCCCCGGGCGACAAGATTGGTGGGGCGCTGTGCCGGTTCGCTGGCATGGCGCGTCATCCAAGACCGTTGGTGGAGACCCCTTAAATCCGAGCCGAGAGACATCGAGGCCCGGAACCAACGCAGATGGCGGTCCCGCTGAAGGGTTTGCCGCTCCGAGCCATCGGAGCGGGTTCCTGACAGATGGTCGCTGAATCCCTGGCGCTCTCGAGGCCGCAAGGCCGAAGGAGCAAATGTGAGGAGTAGACCTTGAGTCTCAATCGCAACGAGAAGGCAGCCGTTGTCTCCGACGTCGCAGCGCAAGCAGCGAAGTCGCAGACGCTGGCGCTGGCCGAGTACCGTGGCCTCACCGTGGAAGCCTTGAACAAGCTGCGCGTCGACGCACGTTCCAAGGGTGTCTATCTTCACGTGCTGAAGAACACCCTGGCCCGTCGCGCCGTCGCCGGCACCCCGTTCGAGGCGGCCTCGGAGAGCATGGTCGGCCCGCTGATCTACGGCTTTTCGGAAGACGCTGTCGCGGCTGCCAAAGTCATCGCTGACTTTGCCAAGACCAACGACAAGCTCGTCATCAAGGGTGGTGCCTACGGTGGCAAGGCTCTGGACGTCAATGGCGTGAAGGCTCTGGCCTCCGTCCCGTCCAAGGAAGTCCTGCTGTCGCAGATCGCCGGCCTGCTCAAGTCGCCGGTGCAGCGCACCGCGGCCGTGCTGGCAGCCCTGGCCCAACAGCGTGGTGGTGGCGCCGAAGCCGCTGCCGAAGCGCCTGCGGCCTGATCGACGAACACCGCGTATCCACGCAACCCATCTGATATTTAGGAACACATCATGGCATTCGATAAAGACGCTTTCCTGACCGCCCTGGACAGCATGACCGTCCTGGAACTGAACGACCTGGTCAAGGCAATTGAAGAGAAGTTCGGCGTGTCCGCCGCTTCGATGGCTGCTCCGGCCGCCGGTGGCGCTGCTGGCGGCGCTGCTGCCGCTGCTGAAGAAAAGACCGAATTCAACGTCGTCCTGACCGACGCCGGCGCCAACAAGGTGTCCGTCATCAAGGCTGTCCGCGAAATCACCGGTCTGGGCCTGAAGGAAGCCAAGGACCTGGTCGACGGCGCTCCGAAGCCCGTCAAGGAAGGCATTGCCAAGGCCGACGCCGAAGCCGCTCTGAAGAAGCTGGTCGAAGCCGGCGCCAAGGCCGAGCTGAAGTAATGTCCTGGGGTTGGACCTGCGAAGCAGCTCCGATCCCTCTGACTAGAAAAGGGGTTGCCCTCAGGGCTTCCCCTTTTTCGTCTTTACGGGTTTCTACCCGTAGAGGACAGCTGAAAGAACTGCGCAGCGTATGATGCGCAGTTCTTTCACGTGTTCTCTGATCCGACTGCAGAGAGCCAGTTTGGTCGGACTTTGGTGCAATGCCAGAGTTGTCCGCCAGCGGTTGGTAGTGGCCAACCACCAAGCGAGGCAGCCGCCCGTCCTGGGCGGATGAGCCAGCCAGTCGCCGACGCGGTGCGTCCCACGGCCGGGGATGCACTCGATACGGAGTGTTTATGGCGCAAGCAACCCCCTACAGCTACACCGAGCGCAAGCGGATTCGCAAGAGCTTCGGCAAGCGCGAGAGTGTTCTCAACGTCCCTTACCTGCTCACGATGCAGAAGGACAGCTACGTGGCCTTCCTGCAGAAGGACGTGGCCCCCGCCAAGCGCAAGCCCGAAGGGCTGCAGGCGGCTTTCCTTTCGGCGTTCCCGATTGTTTCGCACAACGGTTTCGTCGAGATGAAGTTCCTCGAGTTCAACATCGCCAAGCCGCCGTTCGACACCCGTGAGTGCCAGCAGCGTGGGTTGACCTATGCGGCCGCCGTGCGTGCGCGCCTGCAGATGATCATCTACGACCGCGAGTCGCCGCAGGCCAAGACGGTCAAGGAGATCAAGGAGCAAGAGGTCTACATGGGCGAAGTGCCCCTGATGACCGACTACGGCTCCTTCATCGTCAACGGTACCGAGCGCGTCATCGTGTCGCAGCTGCACCGTTCGCCGGGCGTGTTCTTCGAGCACGACAAGGGCAAGACGCACTCGTCGGGCAAGCTGCTGTTCAGCGCCCGCATCATTCCCTACCGCGGCTCCTGGCTGGACTTCGAGTTCGACCCGAAAGACATCCTGTACTTCCGCGTTGACCGCCGCCGCAAGATGCCGGTCACGATCCTGCTGAAGGCCATCGGCCTGAACCCCGAGCAGATCCTGGCCCACTTCTTCGTGTTCGACAACTTCCGCCTGATGGACGTCGGCGCGCAGCTCGAATTCGTGGCCGACCGCCTGAAGGGTGAAGTCGCCCGCTTCGACATCGTCGACAAGTCGGGTGCGGTCATCGTCGAGAAGGACAAGCGCATTACGGCCCGTCATGTGCGCCAGCTGGAGCAGTCCGGCACGCAGCACATCTCGGTGCCCGAGGACTTCCTGGTCGGTCGCGTGCTGGCCAAGAACATGATCGACGCCGACACCGGCGAGATCATCGCCAAGGCCAACGACGAGCTGACCGACGCGCTGCTGAAGAAGCTGCGCCAGGCCGGCATCAAGGAAATCCAGTGCCTGTTCACGAACGAGCTGGACGAAGGCGCCTACATCTCGCAGACGCTGGCGTCTGACGAGACCGAGACGCAACTGGCTGCCCGCGTCGCCATCTACCGCATGATGCGCCCCGGCGAGCCACCGACGGAAGACGCCGTCGAGGCCCTGTTCAACCGCCTGTTCTACAGCACCGACACCTACGACCTGAGCCGTGTCGGCCGCATGAAGTTCAACGCGCGTGTCGGCCGTGACACGCCCGAAGGCGCGATGAATCTGTCCAACGAGGACATCCTTGACGTCGTCAAGATCCTTGTCGAGCTGCGCAATGGCCGCGGCGAAGTGGACGACATCGACCACCTGGGCAATCGCCGCGTGCGTTGCGTGGGCGAACTGGCCGAGAACCAGTACCGCTCGGGTCTCGCCCGTATCGAGAAGGCCGTCAAGGAGCGTCTGGGCCAGGCCGAGACCGAAGCCCTGATGCCGCACGACCTGATCAACTCCAAGCCGATCTCCGCGGCGCTGAAGGAGTTCTTCGGTGCGTCGCAGCTGTCGCAGTTCATGGACCAGACCAACCCGCTGTCCGAGATCACGCACAAGCGTCGCGTCTCGGCCCTCGGCCCGGGCGGTCTGACCCGCGAGCGCGCCGGCTTCGAAGTGCGCGACGTGCACCCGACCCACTACGGCCGCGTGTGCCCGATCGAAACGCCTGAAGGCCCGAACATCGGCCTGATCAACTCGCTGGCGCTGTTCGCTCAGCTCAACGAGTACGGCTTCCTGGAAACGCCGTATCGCCGCGTGGTGGATGGCAAGGTCACCGACCAGATCGACTACCTGTCGGCCATCGAGGAAGGCAAGTACGTCATCGCCCAGGCGAACGCGACGCTGAACGGCGAAGGTTCGCTGACCGACGAACTGGTCTCCGCCCGTGAGAACGGCGAATCGGTGCTGACCTCGCCCGAACGCATCCAGTACATGGACGTGGCGCCGACGCAGATCGTGTCGGTTGCGGCCTCGCTGGTGCCGTTCCTGGAGCACGACGACGCGAACCGCGCGTTGATGGGCGCCAACATGCAGCGTCAGGCCGTGCCGGTGCTGCGCCCCGAGAAGGCTTTTGTCGGTACGGGCGTCGAGCGCGTGGCCGCGAAGGACTCGGGCACGGTGGTCGCGGCTCGCCGCGGCGGCGTGGTCGACTACGTCGACACCAACCGTATCGTCATTCGTGTGAACGACAACGAGACGGTGGCGGGTGAAGTCGGCGTCGACATCTACAACCTGATCAAGTACCAGCGTTCCAACCAGAACACCAACATCCACCAGCGCCCGATCGTGCGCCGTGGCGACAAGGTGGCGGCCGAGGACATCATTGCCGACGGCGCCTCCACCGACATCGGTGAGCTGGCCCTGGGCCAGAACATGCTGGTCGCGTTCATGCCGTGGAACGGCTACAACTTCGAAGACTCGATCCTGATCTCGGAACGCGTCATCGCCGAAGACCGCTACACCTCGATCCACATCGAGGAACTGGTGGTCAACGCGCGTGACACCAAGCTGGGTTCGGAAGAAATCACCCGCGACATCCCCAACCTGTCCGAGCAGCAACTGGGCCGCCTGGACGAGTCGGGCATCGTCTACATCGGTGCCGAAGTGAACCCGGGCGACGTGCTGGTCGGCAAGGTCACGCCCAAGGGCGAAACCACGCTGACGCCGGAAGAGAAGCTGCTGCGCGCCATCTTCGGCGAGAAGGCTTCGGACGTGAAGGACACGTCGCTGCGTGTCGACCAGGGCACCAGCGGCACCGTCATCGACGTGCAGGTCTTCACCCGTGAAGGCATCCAGCGTGACAAGCGCGCCCAGCAGATCATTGACGACGAGCTGAAGCGTTATCGCCTGGACCTGAACGACCAGCTGCGCATCGTCGAGAGCGACGCCTTCGACCGTATCGAGAAGCTGCTGGTCGGCCGCGTCGCCAACGGCGGCCCGCAGAAGATCGCCAAGGGCACGAAGATCGACAAGGAGTACCTGGCGTCGGTCGAGAAGTTCCACTGGTTCGACATCCGCCCGGCCGAGGAAGACGTCGCCAACCAGCTCGAGTCCATCAAGAACGCGCTGGACCAGACCCGCCACAGCTTCGACCTGGCCTTCGAAGAGAAGCGCAAGAAGCTGACGCAGGGCGACGAGCTGCCCGCTGGCGTGCTGAAGATGGTCAAGGTCTACCTGGCCGTCAAGCGTCGCCTGCAGCCTGGCGACAAGATGGCCGGCCGTCACGGCAACAAGGGTGTTGTGTCCAAGGTCACGCCGATCGAAGACATGCCCTACATGGCCGACGGCACGCCTGCCGACATCGTGCTGAACCCGCTGGGCGTCCCGTCGCGGATGAACGTGGGTCAGGTGCTGGAAGTGCACCTGGGCTGGGCCGGCAAGGGCATTGGCCAGCGCATCGGCGACATGCTGCAGCAGCACACCAAGGTGGCCGAGCTGCGCAAGTTCTTCGACGAGCTCTACAACCAGAGCGGTGGCAAGACCGAGAACATCGACGACCTGACCGACACGGAAGTGCTGGAGATGGCCGAGAACCTGTCCAAGGGCGTGCCCTTCGCGACCCCGGTGTTCGACGGTGCCAAGGAAGAAGAAATCCGCGGCATGCTGAAGCTGGCCTACCCGGACGACATCGCCGCCAAGAAGGGCCTGACCGAGACCCGCACCCAGGCCTGGCTGTGCGACGGCCGCACCGGCGAGCAGTTCGAGCGCCCGGTCACCGTCGGCTACATGCACGTGCTGAAGCTGCACCACTTGGTGGACGACAAGATGCACGCCCGTTCGACCGGCCCGTACTCGCTCGTCACGCAGCAGCCGCTGGGTGGTAAGGCGCAGTTCGGTGGCCAGCGTTTCGGTGAAATGGAAGTCTGGGCGCTGGAAGCCTACGGCGCCTCGTACATCCTGCAGGAAATGCTGACGGTCAAGTCCGACGACGTGAACGGCCGGACCAAGGTCTACGAAAGCATCGTCAAGGGCGAACACGCCATCGAAGCGGGCATGCCCGAATCGTTCAATGTGCTGGTCAAGGAAATCCGCTCCTTGGGCATCGACATCGAACTGGAACGTAATTAAGGAGCAGATGCATGAAGGGACTACTCGACCTTTTCAAGCAATTCACCCCTGATGAGCATTTCGATGCCATCAAGATCGGCCTGGCATCTCCGGAGAAGATCCGCAGCTGGTCGTTCGGCGAGGTGAAGAAGCCCGAGACCATCAACTACCGCACCTTCAAGCCCGAGCGTGACGGCCTGTTCTGCGCCAAGATCTTTGGCCCGATCAAGGACTACGAGTGCCTGTGCGGCAAGTACAAGCGCCTGAAGCACCGCGGCGTCATCTGCGAGAAGTGCGGCGTTGAAGTCACGCAGACCAAGGTTCGCCGTGACCGCATGGGCCACATCGACCTGGCGGCGCCGTGCGCGCACATCTGGTTCCTGAAGTCGCTGCCGTCGCGTCTGGGCCTGGTGCTCGACATGACGCTGCGCGACATCGAACGCGTGCTGTACTTCGAGGCCTACGTCGTCGTCGACCCGGGCATGACCCCGCTGAAGAAGTTCTCGATCATGAGCGAGGACGACTACGACGCCAAGCGCGTGGAATTCGGCGACGAATTCATCGCGCTGATGGGCGCCGAGGGCATCAAGAAGCTGCTGGAGGAGATGGATCTCGACATCGAGATCGATCGCCTGCGCAACGACATGACCGGCTCCGAGCTCAAGGTCAAGAAGAACTCCAAGCGCCTGAAGGTCATGGAGGCCTTCAAGAAGTCCGGCATCAAGCCGAACTGGATGGTGCTGGACGTGCTGCCCGTGCTGCCGCCGGACCTGCGTCCGCTCGTTCCCCTGGACGGTGGTCGCTTTGCGACTAGCGACCTGAACGACCTCTACCGTCGCGTCATCAACCGCAACAACCGCCTGGCCCGTCTGCTGGAGCTGAAGGCCCCTGAGATCATCGTGCGCAACGAAAAGCGCATGCTGCAGGAAGCCGTCGACTCGCTGCTGGACAACGGCCGCCGCGGCAAGGCGATGACCGGCGCGAACAAGCGTGCCCTCAAGTCGCTGGCCGACATGATCAAGGGCAAGAGCGGTCGCTTCCGTCAGAACTTGCTGGGCAAGCGCGTCGACTACTCCGGTCGTTCCGTCATTACCGTGGGCCCGTACCTGAAGCTGCACCAGTGCGGCCTGCCCAAGCTGATGGCGCTGGAGCTGTTCAAGCCCTTCATCTTCAGCCGTCTCGAAGCCATGGGCATCGCGACGACGATCAAGGCTGCCAAGAAGGAAGTCGAATCCGGCACGCCGGTGGTCTGGGACATCCTCGAAGAAGTCATCAAGGAACACCCGGTCCTGCTGAACCGCGCCCCGACGCTGCACCGCCTCGGCATCCAGGCCTTCGAGCCCGTGCTGATCGAAGGCAAGGCCATCCAGCTGCACCCGCTCGTCTGCTCGGCCTTCAACGCCGACTTCGACGGTGACCAGATGGCCGTCCACGTGCCGCTGTCGATCGAAGCGCAGATGGAGGCCCGCACGCTGATGCTGGCCTCCAACAACGTGCTGTTCCCCGCGTCCGGCGAACCGTCCATCGTCCCGTCGCAAGACGTGGTGCTGGGCCTGTACTACGCCACCCGCGAGCGCACCAACGGCAAGGGCGAAGGCCTGATCTTCTCGGACATCCCGGAAGTGATCCGCGCGCTGGAGAACGGCGTCGTCGAAATCACCGCCAAGATCAGTGTTCGCCTGACCGAGTGGACCAAGAACAAGGAAACGGGTGAATTCGAGCCCGAGACCAAGCTCGTGGACACCACCGTCGGCCGCGCGCTGCTGTCGGAAATCCTGCCCAAGGGCCTGCCGTTCAGCAACATCAACAAGGCACTGAAGAAGAAGGAGATCAGCCGTCTGATCAACACCTCCTTCCGCAAGTGCGGCCTGAAGGAAACCGTCGTGCTGGCCGACAAGCTGCTGCAAAGCGGCTTCCGCCTGGCCACGCGCGCCGGTATCTCGATCGCCATCGACGACATGCTGGTGCCCGCTCAGAAGCACACGCTGATCGAGCGTGCCGAGAGCGAGGTCAAGGAGATCGAGCAGCAGTACGTCTCGGGTCTCGTGACCGCCGGTGAGCGCTACAACAAGGTGGTGGACATCTGGGGCAAGGCCGGTGACGAAATCGGCAAGAAGATGATGGAGCACCTGAAGGTCGAGAAGACGACCGATCGCAACGGCAAGACCGTCGATCAGGAGTCCTTCAACTCGATCTACATGATGGCCGACTCGGGCGCGCGGGGTTCCGCAGCCCAGATCCGCCAGCTGGCCGGCATGCGCGGCCTGATGGCCAAGCCGGACGGCTCCATCATCGAGACGCCCATCACGGCGAACTTCCGTGAAGGTCTGAACGTGTTGCAGTACTTCATCTCCACCCACGGTGCTCGTAAGGGCCTGGCGGACACGGCGCTGAAGACCGCGAACTCCGGCTACCTGACGCGTCGTCTGGTCGACGTGACGCAGGACCTGGTCGTCACCGAGCAGGATTGCGGCACCGACAACGGCATGGCCATGCGCGCGCTGGTCGAAGGTGGTGAGGTCATCGAATCGCTGCGCGACCGCGTGCTCGGCCGTGTGGCGGCGATCGACGTCGTCCACCCGGAGACGCAAGCCACGCTGCTGACCGCCGGCCACATGCTCGACGAGGACACCCTCGACGTGCTGGAGCAGGCGGGCGTCGACGAGATCAAGGTCCGCACGCCGCTGACCTGCGGCACGCGCTTCGGCTTGTGCGCCAAGTGCTATGGCCGCGACCTCGGCCGTGGTGGCCTGGTCAATACCGGTGAGGCCGTGGGCGTCATCGCCGCGCAGTCCATCGGTGAACCGGGTACGCAGCTGACGATGCGGACGTTCCACATCGGCGGTGCCGCGTCGCGCGCTGCCGTGGCCTCGAGCGTCGAAGCCAAGTCGGACGGCATCATCGGCTTCAACGCCACGATGCGCTACGTGACCAACGGCAAGGGCGAGCTGGTCGTGATTTCTCGCTCCGGCGAGATCATCATTGCCGACCCGCACGGCCGCGAGCGCGAGCGTCACAAGGTGCCGTACGGCGCCGTGCTGAACATCAAGGCTGGCCAGACCATCAAGGCCGGCCTGGTGCTCGCGAACTGGGACCCGCTGACCCGCCCGATCATCACGGAATTCGCCGGTCAGGCGAAGTTCGAGAACGTCGAGGAAGGCGTGACCGTCGCCAAGCAGGTGGACGAAGTGACGGGCCTGTCGACGCTGGTCGTGATCGACCCGAAGCGCCGCGGTGCCGCCAAGATCGTCCGCCCGCAGGTCAAGCTGCTGGACGCTCAAGGCCACGAGGTCAAGATCCCCGGTACCGACCACTCGGTGGCCATCGGCTTCCAGGTCGGCGCGCTGATCCAGGTTCGCGACGGCCAGGAACTGCTGCCCGGTGAAGTGCTCGCTCGTATCCCGGTCGAAGGCCAGAAGACCCGCGACATTACCGGCGGTCTGCCGCGTGTGGCCGAGCTCTTCGAAGCCCGTTCGCCCAAGGACGTCGGCGTGCTGGCCGAGCAGACCGGCACGGTGTCGTTCGGCAAGGAGACCAAGGGCAAGATCCGCCTGCAGATCACCGACCCGGACGGCAAGGCCCACGAGGAACTGGTGCCCAAGGAAAAGAACATCCTGGTGCACGAAGGCCAGGTGGTGAACCGCGGCGAACTGATCGTCGACGGCGCGGCAGACCCGCAGGACATCCTGCGCCTGCTGGGCATCGAGGAACTGGCGCGCTACATCGTCGACGAAGTCCAGGACGTGTACCGACTCCAGGGCGTGAAGATCAACGACAAGCACATCGAGGTGATCGTTCGCCAGATGCTGCGTCGCGTGACCATCACCAACCCGGGCGACTCGCACTACATCCTGAACGAGCAGGTCGAGCGTTCGGAGCTGCTGGACACCAACGACAAGCTGCGCAAGGAAGGCAAGCTGATCGCCACGCACGCCGACGTGCTGCTGGGCATCACCAAGGCCTCGCTGTCGACGGACTCCTTCATCTCGGCCGCTTCCTTCCAGGAAACGACCCGCGTGCTCACCGAGGCTGCCATCATGGGCAAGCGCGACGAGCTGCGCGGCCTGAAGGAAAACGTCATCGTGGGTCGCCTGATCCCGGCCGGTACCGGCATGGCCTTCCACGAGGCGCGTCGCGCCAAGGAAGCGATGGACGACGCCGAGCGCCGCGCCATTGCCCTGCAGGAGGCTGAAGAGCTGGCCGCCGCGCAGATGGCCGACGTCGACGCTGGCGACAGCGCGGCTGAATAAGCCGACGAGGGGTTTCCCCTCTGAAGCCGCCCCCGGTTCAGGCCGCGGGCGGCTTTTTCTTTAGGCGTCGGGCAGTTGGAGTGCTTCCGGCTTCACGATCAGCAGGCCGCGTGGCAGCGCGCGCTTGGCCAGCGCCAGCACGGCCTTGTCGCGGGAGATCAGCCAGCGGGCCCCGGTCGAGAGCGCCAGGTCGATGAATTTCTGGTCGTCCGGGTCCCGGCAGACCAGGCGTCCGGCCAGCGGTTGGGGCGGTGCGGCGTCGACCGCCTGCGCATGAGCATCGAAGGCGGCTTCGATCGCCGCCAGGTCGGGCGCATAGTGTGCGGCCACACCGCGCCCCAGCACGTGCCGGAGCTCGTCTCTCATGGCGGGCGCGACGAGCCAGCGCAGGCGACCGGCTTCGATGGCCGTGCTCAGCGCTGCGACCCGCGGATCGCGAAACACCAGCCAATCCATGACGACCTGCGTGTCGATGACGGCGCAGGGCGGGGCGCTTTCCGAGCGGTCGAGGGGGCGGGGCAGGGGCGTCGCGGGCGTGTGCATGTCGTCAGCTTAGCGCCGCCAGTGGCGCAGCCCTTGTGCCTTTGGCTGCCTGCGGTCTACAATCCTCGGCTCTTCGCCTTTTGGCGGCAGCGTTGCTGCGCGCCTTAAAAACACAGGCGAGGTTCACAGACTTCAAACGGGAACAAGTCGTTTATGCCAACCATCAATCAACTGGTGCGCCACGGCCGTGAGGCCGAGGTCACCAAGTCCAAGTCGCCTGCGATGCAGAACTGCCCGCAGCGCCGCGGTGTCTGCACCCGCGTCTACACCACCACGCCGAAGAAGCCGAACTCGGCTCTGCGTAAGGTCGCCAAGGTGCGCCTGACCAACGGCTTCGAGGTCATCTCCTACATCGGCGGCGAAGGCCACAACCTGCAAGAGCACAGCGTCGTGCTGGTGCGCGGCGGCCGGGTGAAGGACTTGCCCGGTGTGCGTTACCACATCGTGCGCGGCTCCCTTGACCTGCAAGGCGTCAAGGATCGCAAGCAGGCCCGTTCCAAGTACGGTGCCAAGCGTCCGAAGAAGTAAATCGTCTGTTCGGGCTCAGCGGTTCAGCTGACCCAACGTTGTTGCGGCCGCTGAGTTGTCAGTGGGCCGAGTAAGTGGATCAGCCCTAGATGTTGGTGGTTGTCCAGCGGAGTCAGGCCAAGAAGGCCGTCTCCAACTGAAGCAAAAGGAAAAGTGCCATGCCACGTCGTCGCGAAGTACCCAAGCGCGAAATCCTGCCGGACCCCAAGTTCGGTTCCGTCGATCTGTCCAAGTTCATGAACGTCATCATGGAATCGGGCAAGAAGGCCGTCGCCGAGCGCATCATCTACGGCGCTCTGGACCAAGTCGAAAAGAAGATCGGCAAGGATCCGCTGGAAGTGTTCATGGTCGCCCTGAACAACGTGAAGCCCATGGTTGAAGTGAAGTCCCGCCGCGTCGGTGGTGCGAACTACCAAGTTCCCGTGGAAGTTCGCCCCGTCCGCCGGATGGCCCTCGCCATGCGCTGGTTGAAGGAATCCGCTCGCAAGCGCGGTGAGAAGTCGATGGCCCAGCGTCTGGCCAATGAGCTGCTGGAGGCCGCTGAAGGCCGTGGCGGCGCGATGAAGAAGCGCGACGAAGTCCACCGCATGGCAGAAGCCAACAAGGCGTTCTCGCACTTCCGCTTCTAAACTCAACGTCTTTCGGCCGCCTCGGGTTATCCCTAGCCCGCTGGCGGCTCCTGTCTTCTGGAGCAAACCATGGCCCGCAAAACCCCCATCGAGCGCTACCGCAACATCGGTATCTCCGCGCACATCGATGCTGGCAAGACCACCACGACCGAACGCATCCTCTACTACACCGGTGTGAACCACAAGATCGGTGAAGTGCACGATGGCGCCGCCACGATGGACTGGATGGAACAGGAGCAAGAGCGCGGCATCACGATCACGTCGGCCGCGACGACCTGCTTCTGGAAGGGCATGGACATGTCCTACCCCGAGCACCGCTTCAACATCATCGACACCCCCGGACACGTGGACTTCACCATCGAGGTGGAGCGTTCCATGCGCGTGCTGGACGGCGCCTGCATGGTGTACTGCGCCGTGGGTGGCGTGCAGCCCCAGTCGGAAACCGTCTGGCGCCAGGCCAACAAGTACAAGGTGCCCCGCCTCGCGTTCGTCAACAAGATGGACCGTACCGGCGCGAACTTCTACAAGGTCGTTGACCAGATGAAGACCCGCCTGAAGGCCAACCCCGTGCCCGTGGTGATCCCCATCGGCGCCGAGGAAGGCTTCAAGGGTGTGGTGGACCTGTTCAAGATGAAGGCCATCATCTGGGACGAGGCTTCCCAGGGCATGAAGTTCACCTTCGAAGACATCCCCGCTGACCTGGTCGGCGTCGCCCAGGAATGGCGCGAGAAGATGGTCGAGGCTGCTGCCGAAGCCAGCGAAGAGCTGATGAACAAGTACCTCGAGACGGGCGACCTGTCCGAGGAAGAGATCAAGCTCGCGATCCGTCAGCGCACCATCGCGACCGAGATCCAGCCGATGCTGTGCGGCACCGCGTTCAAGAACAAGGGCGTGCAGCGCATGCTGGACGCCGTCATCGACTTCCTGCCGTCGCCGCTGGACATCCCGCCCGTGGCCGGCACCGACGAAGACGACCAGCCGATCACGCGTCAGCGCACCGACGAGGAGAAGTTCTCGGCGCTGGCCTTCAAGCTGATGACCGACCCCTACGTCGGCCAGCTGACGTTCGTGCGCGTCTACTCGGGCGTGCTGCAGTCGGGCGCGACCGTCTACAACCCGATCCGTGGCAAGAAGGAGCGTATCGGCCGGATCCTGCAGATGCACGCCAACCAGCGTGAAGAAATCAAGGAAATTCTGGCTGGCGACATCGCCGCCTGCGTGGGCCTGAAGGACGTCACCACGGGCGAAACCCTGTGCGACCCCGACAGCGTCATCACGCTGGAAAAGATGATCTTCCCCGAGCCCGTGATCTCGCAGGCCGTGGAACCCAAGACCAAGGCCGACCAGGAAAAGATGGGTCTGGCGCTGGGTCGTCTGGCTGCCGAAGACCCGTCGTTCCGCCTGCGTACCGACGAAGAATCCGGCCAGACCATCATCTCCGGCATGGGCGAGCTGCACCTGGAAATCATCGTCGACCGCATGAAGCGCGAGTTCGGCGTGGAAGCCAACGTCGGCAAGCCGCAAGTGGCCTACCGCGAAACCATCCGCAAGACCGCGACCGACGTCGAAGGCAAGTTCGTTCGCCAGTCCGGTGGTAAGGGCCAGTACGGTCACGTCGTGCTGACGCTCGAGCCGCAAGAGCCGGGCAAGGGCTTCGAGTTCGTCGACGCCATCAAGGGCGGTGTGGTTCCCCGTGAATACATCCCCGCGGTCGAGAAGGGCATCATCGACAGCCTGCCGAACGGCGTGCTGGCCGGCTTCCCGGTCGTCGACGTCAAGGCCACGCTGACCTTCGGTTCGTACCACGATGTGGACTCGAACGAAAACGCGTTCAAGATGGCTGCGTCCATGGGTTTCAAGGAAGCCATGCGCCGCGCCAGCCCCGTCATCCTCGAGCCGATGATGGCCGTGGAAGTCGAGACGCCGGAAGACTACGCCGGTACGGTCATGGGCGACCTGTCCAGCCGTCGCGGCATGGTGCAGGGCATGGATGACATGGTCGGCGGCGGCAAGGTCATCAAGGCCGAAGTCCCGCTGAGCGAAATGTTCGGCTACTCCACGTCGCTGCGCTCGGCCACGCAAGGTCGCGCCACCTACACGATGGAGTTCAAGCACTACTCCGAAGCGCCCAAGAACGTTGCCGACGCCATCATCCTGGCGCGCGGCAAGAACTGATCCGCTTCTAACCGAATCGTCTTCACAGCGGTCCGCCCGTTTCGCCAGTCGGCGGGAATCACGGACGCTGTGGAAACGCTAAACCAACAGACTGGCGAAATGCTCTTTTCGGAGATTTGAAATGGCAAAAGGCAAGTTTGAACGGACCAAGCCGCACGTGAATGTGGGCACGATCGGTCACGTGGACCATGGCAAGACGACCCTGACGGCGGCGATCGCCACGGTGCTGTCGAAGAAGTTCGGCGGCGAGGCCAAGGCCTACGACCAGATCGACGCGGCTCCTGAAGAAA
>NZ_JBIGIA010000036.1:0-5435 GCF_043555975.1 Pelomonas nitida
GTAGTAGATGCCGCCGACCACCAGCCCCTCCTCGCTCCAGTCGAACTGGAAGGCTTCGCCCAGCTCGAACTTCAGCGGCACGAAGGCTTTGGTCAGCACCGCCTTGCCCTCGTCCTGGCGCCAGGCGCGGATGAAATCCGTAAGCCGGCCATAGCCACCGTCGTAGCCGCTGGCCTGCAACTCAGCGAACAGGGCCCGGGCACTGCGCCGCTCGTGGCGGGGCCGGTGCGCATCGGCCTTCAACGCCTGCGTCAGCGTCGCAACAAACGGCGCCAGCTTGGTCGATGTCGCCGCTCGCCGGTACTTCGGAGCCGCCTCGGCCGGCTCCTTCAACCACTTCTTGATCGTGTTGCGCGACAGGCTCGTGCGCCTGGCGATCTCACTGATCGACTTCCCCTCGCGCAGATGCATCGCGCGAATCTTGCCCTTCATGGCCATGGTGATCACCCTTCATACCCCTGCCGCAAAATGCAGCAGGGTAGGTCTGTCACCCTGGTCAATATTCAGTCGGCGCTACACGGTTTGTCTGGTCAGTTTTCGGTCAGCGGCAACACCGAGAACGAGTCTGGGGCGAAGCTGCGTCGTCCCGAGCTGTTCCGCTTGCTGGGTGACTGCCATCCCGGCGACGTGTTGCTTGTGGAACAGGTGGACCGCCTCTCGCGGCTCAGCGAGGACGACTGGGAGGCTTTGAAGGCCGCCATTAAGGCCCAGGGGGTCCGTGTGGTCGCTTTGGACCTTCCGACCAGCCACGGGGCTATGCGGGCCGCTATGCCACGCAAGGCAGGCCAGGAAGCCGACCCTACAGAGTTAATCCTTCAGGCCGTCAACGGGATGCTGCTGGACATGCTGGCCGTGATGGCTCGCAAGGACTACACCGATCGGCGCCGCCGTCAGGCAGAGGGCATCGCCAAGGCGCAGCTCCAGGGACTCTACAAAGGCCGCCAGGTGGACGAAAAGCGGCATCAAAATATTCTTGCGCTTCTCGATGCTGGCAAGACCTGGGGTCAGGTGCAAGATTTGACAGGCGCAAGTCGCTCGACCATTCTGCGCGCAGTTAGAGCCAAATCCAAAACGCCTTCGTAACCACTGGGGCCCCTGGCAGGGGGCCTCAGAGACGTTTCAGATGGGGACAGTTTCACCCCCTACCCGAGGGTCTACATTCGAATTATTTAGGCGCACTAAAGGCATATTAACCACCGCGCATTCATGGACGAAAATTCAAAAGAGTGGTTGCGACTCAGGCGTGATAAACGACATTGGCTTCAGCCCGATAAACCAACCGCGCTCTGCGTCATTCATCAACACTTCCCGGCGCCTTATGAATTCATCCAAAGCCCCTTGAGCCCAAAAGGTTAGCGCCTGATCGTCCACAAAATGACCAGCCAGCATATCTTCCTCCTTCCAGTTAAGCGCCTGAATCAACGATTCGACCTCTTCTGATTTCCAGAGGAACCGATTCCCCATTCGAGTGCCTTCACCAGCTATAAGTGTGACGAACGCGCGAGGCCCCCGATCGTTTAGCAGATTAACGCCATCACATTGAGAAGCGTATCCATCCGCAAAATACCGAGCACGAGCGTTTCTCAGATCAAGGGTTGCGATGGGCGCTGGATTTGGAGTAGAGAATAGTAAGCTAGGCCAAGGCTCATGCTTTCCGGCCAAGCCAGACTTTAGATGCCGAAGCGCTGCCTGCACTCGATGTGTGGCGGCGCTCGCAAAACTGCCCCACGCAGTAGTAAGCCCCCACCATCGGCGCAACCACTCCGTATCCACCTCGATATCGCTTGGCATATCGTGAAGGGCGATCGCCGTCAAGGTCAGCTGCATCTGATAGGGCACGGCGACGGGAGTATGCACAAGATGCGTCGAAGCCAATTCAATTGCTCGCGTCAATAGGTGGACCGTCTCTACTGCCAATTGCGGCCGTTCTCGGATTCGTCGAGCGAGCAAGTCACCGTTCGATCTTCCCAGCTCCATGCCCAATATACCCTTCAAAACGTTTAGCGTTTGAAGTTCGCTCGCCGGTTTCCAAGCAAGAGGCAACGTCACCCTACCCCATTCTCGCTCGAATATTTCCCGCAGATCAAAGTCATCACCCCAAGTGAGAGCCGCAATCATGTGGAACTCAGTCATTGGCACACCTTGACTATTCACACGATGGAATGTGCGTGTAGCCAACTCGACGTCATCTGTACTTAGCGGAATTATAGGTATACGGCACCATTGCATTGCATACATGACCCCTTCCGCAATCTCCTGCAGCCTATCAACTTCCGCCGCCATCATTTGGCCTTCACGCTCCTTCGTTCTGAAGTGCTGCCGTAACGCAACAGCATCAAGAAATAGGTGAAGAGGCAAGCAGGCCCATTGATTTGCCGGATTTCCGACAACAAAATCATCCTGCTCCAAATCAAAAAATATCGGCGGGGGAGTTTCATCGCCTTCGCCACCCGCACCGCTTTTCGCGAAGGCGGCGAACAGAGTTGTAAGGCGCTGGTGGCCATCAAGCAGATAGCTAACGGTCTGCCCATGGCTGGGACTTGGAATCTTTACTCCGGCGATTGCTTGAAAGCAGCGCAGTCTGTTTTTCGTGGTTCTCCAAACCAACAGGCTGCCGATTGGAATTCCGATGCGAAGGGACCGCAGAAGCTCGACCCTTCGATCATCCTCCCATACAAATGGTCGTTGGAATCTCGGCACTTGAATGTGCCCCGCACGAACGTCCGAAAGCAGCTTTGGGAGGTCAGTTACTTGCGGCTCAGAAACATAGCTTGGGGTTTCAGCCATAGATTGTCCTAGAGAGCGTCTTGCAGTGCGTCAGAGAGGCTAGCCGCCTCCGATACCACGTCGTGACTCCAACTATAGTTGGCAGGAATATTCGAAAACTCATTCGAAACATTTGATCCAAAACCATTTTGAAGTGTCGCCACTTCTGCTGCCGTTAAGGCCAACCAAAATCCTTTGGACCGGGACGCCCGTACTGCATGCGTGGCGCGTGGGGGCGATACTCCGTCACCCGCCAAACCTTCTTTAAAATTGAAATGCTTCACCATATTTCCGACACTAGGGCTGGAAAGAGTGATCGCCAATTGCTGATTCAGCGGAACCAAGACTGCTTGCGGCAAATAGTTTTCAATTGACCGCCGACTCAATCGGTGCCATCGGTTAGCAGGAAGACCTGCGCAAAGCGACTCAAATTGATGCCCTTGACATCTGTCACCACCTGGCGGAGCCCATCCAGGGTTCAACTCGTCCGGATGCAGTCGATCGCTATCAAATAGAAAGAATGTTCGCCAGCGTGCCACATCGTCGTTGGCTGCCAACTTCATATCTCCCTGCATAGCAGTCCCACCCCCCATTACGGCGGTTACCCAACTGCTATCCCTCCATTTAGCAAACGCAGGGATCGTGGCCTCAACAAACATTTGGTCCGACTTATTATTCTCAAGGAACAACCGAAGAGGCGCGCTCACTATATCTTGAGCCGCATTTGCTGTGAGTATCCATGGCGGAGCACCAACCGCAGCCGCCGCCCCTCCCACTGACACATATACAGTTAGCGAGTTTGCTCGACATTGAGCAGCTGCCAACCGTATCTTGAAGTATTCAACATGAGTTGGTAGGCAGCGGGCGCACCATAGCAGCAAGGCATTTGAATCTGCAAGTATTGCGTGCTGCTCGTTCTTGACGAGTAGCACCAACAACTCGACCAAGCTTCGATCCCATTCGGCTGAGCCCGTCGTCCAACATGCGTCTTCGAAATCGACGATCATTTGTTGCTCCGCTGAGCTTGAAGCAACTCCCCCTTGAGCTGCAGCAGATCATCAAACGCATCAACCGGCCAACTACCACCAACACGCCCCTGCCCGTTTAACGGCACGCGTCGCGCGACTGAAGTCATATCGGGTCTGCGCTCTACCCAGTAAAGTGCAACGTCCTCGGCGGCAATCTTCCTTTCAGCCCCGGCTATTGCCAACTGCGTGGATGCAAGCAAAACTTCCGAATGGGTTTCTATGACAATTTGCGCCCCCGCAGAGGCTGCATGGCAAATTGCCCCTGCAAGAATCCGTTGAGCGTCGGTATGCAAATGAAGCTCAGGTTGCTCAAGGCAAACAACTTGAGGGCCAATACCGAATGCGGCACGGGCCAAAGCAACCAGCGGCGCCAATACCTGCGTCAGCCCTTCGCCGGTGTCCACCAAGTTGATCGAAGCAGCACTCCCGAGCGGAGCAATATCTAGCCTAAAAAAACCTGGCGCAACATCTGTAGGTATCAGCTCAAAACCAAGTTCACGAAAGAACTTCCGCACAAAATCCAACGCTGCCATTTCAGCGGCTGATCGAGGCTGCTTTTCCCACTGATAGAGAAATCTCGCCACCCCCTCCCCTGCAGGAGATAACGCCGCTGGGGCCGTAGCCTGCGCCTTTTCAACTCGCGGAACTCCTGCACGAATACCTTGCAACCATTGAACATTTAATTTCAATGACTTGAGAAGCTCGCGCTGGAATACCCATAGTGGATCGTCTGGAATTGGAAGAAGTCCAGCAACTCCGGTAATCAAACCCCGCCATTGAGAATCTCCATCATCCTCAAATGACCAGATCGCATCGGGGCGTTCGATATGGATGCTCTTTAGTTCACAGCTTCCTGGCAGGACTCCGCCTCGGAACGCCCAGCCGGCTTTTGCTCCTGACGTCCACGAGATAGAGACCTCGACCGCCTGTCTAGGGGAGTTAACGTGGGCAATATCGCTCCACATGGCGCCCTTGCCGACGTGTCCGTCGAGCATTGGCCCTGGCCGAGTGTCGGACATGGACTCGGCGATCCAAGGCAGCAGGCGCAGCAATGCGCTCTTGCCTGAGCTGTTGTGCCCGTACAGTAACGTGAGTGGCGCCAACTCAACCACTTGGTGATCTCGGAACCCTTTGTAGTTCTGAACTTCGAAAGAACGGATTTGCATTGACCCTCCCCTATCGCTGCGCATAACAGCCGACGTGATGCTGGCATTCTCTAAGATTGCGTTCTGCACTACCTGAAATCTCGGCTCTTTGTGGCTAGTTCACCGAGCATCGGAGACAGGTCTTCTATGTGTCCGGCGTCGATGTTGCACACCTCGCCCTGATGTTGCCAGCGCCCCTTCACCGCCATCAGCCGCGCGCCCAACACCGCGGCCGCAGGTGAGGCTTCGCCGAGATGGCGAGGTAGACGATCAGTTGGATCTCGCCTTCCTCGTCCTCCAGCGAGACGAAGATGACGCCGTCCGCGGTCCCCGGCCGCTGCCTAGTCGTCACAAGACCGACGGTCTGGACTGACCTTGCCCCTGAATTCCGTATCCCATAGCTGGACTACGCGTTGACTTGCCGGCGTTGGCCGGCGAGCCAGTTTTCTTCGAACTGCATCGGGCTGACGTAGGCCAGCGTCGAGTGCAGCCGAGT
>NZ_JBIGIA010000037.1:0-5296 GCF_043555975.1 Pelomonas nitida
TCAGGTGACTGATGACGGTCCTTCGGACTTTAAACGCTCACGGAAATAGATTTGAATCATGCAAATGGTTTAAGTCGATTCCGTTGAGAATTCAAGATCGAACTGTAGAGTTTGATCCTGGCTCAGATTGAACGCTGGCGGCATGCCTTACACATGCAAGTCGAACGGTAACAGGTTAAGCTGACGAGTGGCGAACGGGTGAGTAATGTATCGGAACGTGCCCAGTCGTGGGGGATAACTGCTCGAAAGAGCAGCTAATACCGCATACGACCTGAGGGTGAAAGCGGGGGATCGCAAGACCTCGCGCGATTGGAGCGGCCGATATCAGATTAGGTAGTTGGTGGGGTAAAGGCCTACCAAGCCGACGATCTGTAGCTGGTCTGAGAGGACGACCAGCCACACTGGGACTGAGACACGGCCCAGACTCCTACGGGAGGCAGCAGTGGGGAATTTTGGACAATGGACGCAAGTCTGATCCAGCCATGCCGCGTGCGGGAAGAAGGCCTTCGGGTTGTAAACCGCTTTTGTCAGGGAAGAAACGCTCTGGGTTAATACCTCGGGGTAATGACGGTACCTGAAGAATAAGCACCGGCTAACTACGTGCCAGCAGCCGCGGTAATACGTAGGGTGCAAGCGTTAATCGGAATTACTGGGCGTAAAGCGTGCGCAGGCGGTTATGCAAGACAGAGGTGAAATCCCCGGGCTCAACCTGGGAACTGCCTTTGTGACTGCATAGCTAGAGTACGGTAGAGGGGGATGGAATTCCGCGTGTAGCAGTGAAATGCGTAGATATGCGGAGGAACACCGATGGCGAAGGCAATCCCCTGGACCTGTACTGACGCTCATGCACGAAAGCGTGGGGAGCAAACAGGATTAGATACCCTGGTAGTCCACGCCCTAAACGATGTCAACTGGTTGTTGGGAGGGTTTCTTCTCAGTAACGAAGCTAACGCGTGAAGTTGACCGCCTGGGGAGTACGGCCGCAAGGTTGAAAC
Source organism: Pelomonas nitida (assembly GCF_043555975.1). Lineage (NCBI taxonomy): Bacteria > Pseudomonadati > Pseudomonadota > Betaproteobacteria > Burkholderiales > Sphaerotilaceae > Roseateles > Pelomonas nitida. Next base: position 996 of record NZ_JBIGIA010000037.1, read on the forward strand.
TCAAAGGAATTGACGGGGACCCGCACAAGCGGTGGATGATGTGGTTTAATTCGATGCAACGCGAAAAACCTTACCTACCCTTGACATGTCTGGAATCCTGAAGAGATTTGGGAGTGCTCGAAAGAGAGCCAGAACACAGGTGCTGCATGGCCGTCGTCAGCTCGTGTCGTGAGATGTTGGGTTAAGTCCCGCAACGAGCGCAACCCTTGTCATTAGTTGCTACGAAAGGGCACTCTAATGAGACTGCCGGTGACAAACCGGAGGAAGGTGGGGATGACGTCAGGTCATCATGGCCCTTATGGGTAGGGCTACACACGTCATACAATGGCCGGGACAGAGGGCTGCCAACCCGCGAGGGGGAGCTAATCCCAGAAACCCGGTCGTAGTCCGGATCGTAGTCTGCAACTCGACTGCGTGAAGTCGGAATCGCTAGTAATCGCGGATCAGCTTGCCGCGGTGAATACGTTCCCGGGTCTTGTACACACCGCCCGTCACACCATGGGAGCGGGTTCTGCCAGAAGTAGTTAGCCTAACCGCAAGGAGGGCGATTACCACGGCAGGGTTCGTGACTGGGGTGAAGTCGTAACAAGGTAGCCGTATCGGAAGGTGCGGCTGGATCACCTCCTTTCTAGATAGATCGCGCCTCGTATGTTCTAAGGAGCATGCAGAGCAAGATCAACTAAGAGCGAAAGCTCAAGCACTTGGTTTCAAGCGCCCACACTTATCGGCTGTCAAACAACAGTGAGTGAATCGCGTGAGCCTGTGGAGCTGGCCTCGACAGCCTGGCGATGGTGCAGAGCTTACGCAAACAAGTTTCGCGTGGGTCTGTAGCTCAGTCGGTTAGAGCACCGTCTTGATAAGGCGGGGGTCGCTGGTTCGAATCCAGCCAGACCCACCACGAAGAATCGGGGGATTAGCTCAGCTGGGAGAGCACCTGCTTTGCAAGCAGGGGGTCGTCGGTTCGATCCCGTCATCCTCCACCAGTTCACTCATTAGCGTTGGTAAACCTTAGCGAATAGGAATGTTCGTTGAGGTTTACCAGCTCTTGATCGAAAGATCGGCTGTTGTTCTTTAACAATTTGTAGAGTCGAATCAGCGTTGTTAGCGGAAAGCGTCTCCTGACGCACCGTGCCGCTAGCAATGATTTTGATTGCGTCAAACATAGACTTCAACTGAGCAAGAAATTGTTTAGATGAAGAACGGCGTAACGCGTGAATACTCAAAAACAGTTTGGATGCCAAATTAGTTTGGATCTGAATTGAGTCCTTGACGACAGTGCAGTCAGCGCTGTCAAAGTTATAGGGTCAAGTGACTAAGTGCATGTGGTGGATGCCTTGGCGATTACAGGCGACGAAGGACGTGATAGCCTGCGATAAGCTTCGGGGAGCTGGCAAATTAGCTTTGATCCGGAGATTTCCGAATGGGGAAACCCACTCCGCAAGGAGTAACTCTGACTGAATACATAGGTCATTGTGGCGAACCGGGTGAACTGAAACATCTCAGTAGCTCGAGGAAAAGACATCAACCGAGATTCCGAAAGTAGTGGCGAGCGAAATCGGAGTAGCCCTCGCGTTTTAGCAGTTTGCATATCAGAACGGAATGGAAAGTCCGGCCACAGCGGGTGATAGCCCCGTATGAGAAATGTAGATTGTGGAACTAGGCGCGAATAGAGTAGGGCGGGACACGTGAAATCCTGTCTGAATATGGGGGGACCATCCTCCAAGGCTAAATACTCGTAATCGACCGATAGTGAACAAGTACCGTGAGGGAAAGGCGAAAAGAACCCCGGGAGGGGAGTGAAATAGATCCTGAAACCGCATGCATACAAAAAGTAGGAGCCCGCAAGGGTGACTGCGTACCTTTTGTATAATGGGTCAGCGACTTACATTCAGTGGCGAGGTTAACCGAATAGGGAAGCCGTAGAGAAATCGAGTCCGAATAGGGCGAATAGTCGCTGGGTGTAGACCCGAAACCAAGTGATCTATCCATGGCCAGGATGAAGGTACCGTAACAGGTGCTGGAGGTCCGAACCGACTAGTGTTGCAAAACTAGCGGATGAGCTGTGGATAGGGGTGAAAGGCTAAACAAACTTGGAAATAGCTGGTTCTCTCCGAAAACTATTTAGGTAGTGCCTCAAGTATTACCTGCGGGGGTAGAGCACTGTTTAGGCTAGGGGGTCATGGCGACTTACCAAACCTTGGCAAACTCCGAATACCGCAGAGTACAGCTTGGGAGACAGAGCACCGGGTGCTAACGTCCGGACTCAAGAGGGAAACAACCCAGACCGCCAGCTAAGGTCCCTAAAATTGGCTAAGTGGGAAACGAAGTGGGAAGGCTAAAACAGTCAGGATGTTGGCTTAGAAGCAGCCATCATTTAAAGAAAGCGTAATAGCTCACTGATCGAGTCGTCCTGCGCGGAAGATGTAACGGGGCTAAGCCAGTTACCGAAGCTGCGGATGCATAGCAATATGCGTGGTAGGAGAGCGTTCTGTAAGCCTGTGAAGGTGGGTTGTGAAGCCTGCTGGAGGTATCAGAAGTGCGAATGCTGACATGAGTAGCGTTAAAGGGGGTGAAAAGCCCCCTCGCCGAAAGCGCAAGGTTTCCTACGCAACGTTCATCGGCGTAGGGTGAGTCGGCCCCTAAGGCGAGGCAGAGATGCGTAGCTGATGGGAAACAGGTCAATATTCCTGTACCGATCAATAGTGCGATGTGGGGACGGAGAAGGTTAGCTCAGCCAACTGTTGGATATGTTGGTTCAAGCGTGTAGTCGTGCTCTTTAGGCAAATCCGGAGAGCTTAGATGAGGCGTGATAACGAGTCTGCTTGCAGACGAAGTGAGTGATACCCTGCTTCCAAGAAAAGCCACTAAGCTTCAGCTATTGACGACCGTACCGCAAACCGACACTGGTGCGCGAGATGAGTATTCTAAGGCGCTTGAGAGAACTCTGGAGAAGGAACTCGGCAAATTGACACCGTAACTTCGGAAGAAGGTGTGCCTTTAGTAGGTGAACCATTTACTTGGGGAGCCCAATGAGGCCGCAGAGAATCGGTGGCTGCAACTGTTTATTAAAAACACAGCACTCTGCAAAGACGAAAGTCGACGTATAGGGTGTGACTCCTGCCCGGTGCTGGAAGATTAAATGATGGGGTGCAAGCTCTTGACTGAAGTCCCAGTAAACGGCGGCCGTAACTATAACGGTCCTAAGGTAGCGAAATTCCTTGTCGGGTAAGTTCCGACCTGCACGAATGGAGTAATGATGGCCACACTGTCTCCTCCAGAGACTCAGCGAAGTTGAAATGTTTGTGATGATGCAATCTCCCCGCGGAAAGACGGAAAGACCCCATGAACCTTTACTGTAGCTTTACATTGGACTTTGAACAGATCTGTGTAGGATAGGTGGGAGGCTTTGAAGTAAGGTCGCTAGATCTTATGGAGCCAACGTTGAAATACCACCCTGGTGTGTTTGAGGTTCTAACCTTGGCCCGTTATCCGGGTTGGGGACAGTGTATGGTGGGCAGTTTGACTGGGGCGGTCTCCTCCCAAAGTGTAACGGAGGAGTTCGAAGGTACGCTAGTTACGGTCGGAAATCGTGACGATAGTGCATTGGCATAAGCGTGCTTGACTGCGAGACTGACAAGTCGAGCAGGTACGAAAGTAGGACAAAGTGATCCGGTGGTTCTGTATGGAAGGGCCATCGCTCAACGGATAAAAGGTACTCTGGGGATAACAGGCTGATACCGCCCAAGAGTTCATATCGACGGCGGTGTTTGGCACCTCGATGTCGGCTCATCTCATCCTGGGGCTGTAGCCGGTCCCAAGGGTATGGCTGTTCGCCATTTAAAGAGGTACGTGAGCTGGGTTTAAAACGTCGTGAGACAGTTTGGTCCCTATCTTCCGTGGGCGCTGCAAGATTGAGAGAGCCTGCTCCTAGTACGAGAGGACCGGAGTGGACGCACCTCTGGTGTATCGGTTGTCACGCCAGTGGCATTGCCGAGTAGCTAAGTGCGGAAGAGATAACCGCTGAAAGCATCTAAGCGGGAAACTCGTCTCAAGATGAGTCTTGCCGGGGCCTTGAGCCCCCTGAAGGGTCGTTCGAGACCAGGACGTTGATAGGCTGGGTGTGGAAGCGCAGTAATGCGTTAAGCTAACCAGTACTAATTGCCCGTGAGGCTTGACCCTATAACTTTGACTGTGAATTGCAGATCAAGGTGGGTATTCAAGTTATGCTGTTCTTCAGAAGTCTACTGAGGCGCAATCAAAATATACTGATTCCGTCATAAGCATGAAGCTTGTGATGTGCA
>NZ_JBIGIA010000038.1:0-3960 GCF_043555975.1 Pelomonas nitida
CCGGAGTGGATGTGGATGGCCGGCTTGATCTTGTCGCTCTTGTTGTAGAACGGCTCGGGCATGAACTGGTTCGAATTGAACAGGTTCTGCCAGACGGTGTTCTCCAGCGTGTCGGCGGCCAGTTGCAGGTCGGCTGCCGAGAGGTTCTCGTCGGAATAGAAGGCGAAGTGCGCCGATTCCTTGACGAGCTTGAAGTTGGACTGCTCGGGGTTGGGGCCGCCCGCGCGCCAGGTGCCGGCGGTGACCGTCGGCTTGGTGGGCGTGCCCGTGTACCAGACGGTCGTGGTGGTGCCGGCATCAACGGCGGACGGCGCCGGGGCCGGGGTCGGCGCGGGCGTCGGGGCCGGTGTAGGAGCGGGGGTCGGCGCGGGCGTGGGAGCCGGTGTCGGTGCAGGGGTCGGCGCGGGCGTAGGAGCCGGCGTCGGTGCAGGCGTGGGCGCCGGTGTGGGCGCAGGCGTAGGAGCTGGCGTCGGTGCCGGGGTGGGAGCTGGCGTCGGCGCGGGCGTGGGTGCCGGCGTTGGAGCTGGTGTCGGTGCAGGCGTCGGCGCCGGTGTCGGGGCCGGCGTGGGCGCAGGCGTCGGCGCCGGTGTGGGAGCTGGCGTCGGTGCGGGCGTTGGATCCGGCGTGGGAGCAGGCGTTGGTGCCGGCGTGGGCGCAGGCGTCGGATCCGGTATCGGCGCGGGTGTCGGTGCAGGCGTGGGGGCCGGTGTGGGCGCCGGTGTCGGCATGTCCGACGTCTTGTCGCCTGACCCGCCGCCGCAGGCGGTGAGCGCCAGTGCGAGGGCGCAGGCCATCGCGAGTTGCTGCGATGTCGCGACGGCGCGCGACGGCGCAGTGGCGGACTCAATTCTCATGGTGGCGCGCATGGCAGCAGCCTCCTGTTGAAATTCGACAATGGACCTGCGCACAGCGCGCAGGAGGTTTCTGACCGGCTCCGCCTGGCCGCGCGCACAAAGCGCATCGAGTCGGCGCGGCTACGGCGGGAATGCCTTCATGCCCTCAGTTGCACGACCGCCCACATCCGCGCACAGCCGCCAGCCCGTTGGTGGCGCCCTGCCCCGCCGCCCTGGGCGCCGCGCGTTCAGAGCGGGCCGAGCGCGACGCCAGTAGCTCGCTGAGTCAAGGTCGTCGACGAAGGCGCCGCAGCGCGCGGCCGCCGCCGTCCTGCACGGCCGCGGTTGTCCTCTCGCGACAGGCCCGCCGAGGCGTCGACACCCCGACTCACCCCGAGCTTTGACAAGCCCAGGGCGCGTCGATCAGGATGCACAACAGGAGCCGCGAACGGCCCGCTGAAGGTTCAGGGCGTGTAGACCTTGGGCTGCGCCGGCTTCGCCATGCCGTTCCCCAGGAAGAAGCTGGTGTTGGGCGGCTGGTTGTAGGCCGAATTCTGGTTCGCGATCGAGCCGCGGTATTGCGTGTCGTGCATCAACGTACGCAGCCGCTCCTTGGTCGGGATGGTGGTCGTGAACACCAGCAGCTCGGCGTTGTTCGCGTTGCGCCAGATCACTTCCTCGCGCCAGTCGCCGAAGATGTCGGCGGACAGGCCGGGCGTTGCCTTGGTCGTGTTGTTGGACGTGGCACCGAAGTCCGACGCCGTCAGCAGCCGGTCGAGCTTTTCGGTGGTCGGGTTCCACTTGTCGATGGTGGCGCCGTCCAGCAGCTCGCGCAGCAGGTCGCCGTCCCAGTAGACGCCGAAGTTCACCCGCGACGGCCGCTTGTCCGAGATGTGCACACCGGTGGCGCTGGTCAGGCCGCCCACGGTGGCCCAGCTTTCGGCACCGGGGTAGCGCGAGTCCACGTCCATCACCACACCGCGGCCCACGTCGGCGCCACCGCCGGACAGGCTCCACAGGATCTTGCCGGTCGCGGCGTCATGCATTTCCACGCCGTGCCCTTTGTAGGAGCCCGGGTCCTCGTGGACCATCATGACCTCTTTGCCCGGGCGGCTGGGGTCGAGGTCGGACACATGCAGCGCATCGCCGTGGCCCAGGCCGGTGGAGTACAGGCCCTTGCCCGACGAATCGATGGCGGCTGCGCCGTAGACGATGTCGTCCTTGCCGTCGCCATTCACGTCGGCGACGACGAGGCTGTGCGCGCCCTGGCCGCGATAGGCGGAGTTGCCGCTGGTGTTGCTGTCGAAGTTCCAGCGCTGCGACAGCTTGCCGCTACGCCAGTCCCAGGCGGTGATGACGGCGCGGGTGTAGTAGCCGCGGCTCATGATCAGGCTGGGGCGCTGGCCGTCGAGGTAGGCCACACCGGCCAGGAAGCGGTCCACGCGGTTGCCGTAGCTGTCGCCCCAGCCGGACACGGTGCCGCGAGCCGGCACGAAGTTGGTCGACGCCATGGCCTTGCCGGTCTGCCCATTGAAGACGGTCAGGTACTCGGGGCCGGTCAGGATGTAGCCGGTGCTGTTGCGATAGTCGGCATTGGCGTTGCCGATGACGACGCCGGTGCCGTCGATGGTGCCGTCACTGGTCTTCATCGCGATCTCGGCCTTGCCGTCACCGTCCAGGTCATAGACGATGAACTGTGTGTAGTGGGCGCCGGCGCGGATGTTCTTGCCCAGGTCGATGCGCCACAGGCGCGTGCCGTCGAGCTCATAGGCGTCGACGAAAACGTTGCCGGTGTAGCCCGACTGGGAGTTGTCCTTGGAGTTGGACGGGTCCCACTTGACGATGATTTCGTAGCGGCCGTCGCCGTCCACGTCCCCCACGCTCAGGTCGTTGGGGCTGTAGTCATAGGCCACGCCGTCGGGCGTGCGGCCACCGGCCGGGCGCTGCAGCGGCACGCGCAGGTACTGCTGCGGCCAGACGGCGGTGGCCGCGCTGGCCGCCTGCTCGGTGCCGTTCAACACGGCCGCCACGGTGTACTTCGCACCCAGCGCGCCGGCGGCGTCGACGAAGTTGGTGCTGGTGGTGATGGGGCTCGCGTTCAGCTTCGTGCCGTTGCGATACACGTTGAAGGCCACATCGTCCGCCTCCGTCCCCAGCATGCGCCAGCTCACGAAGACGCCACTGCTGGTCGCCACGGCAACCACGCCGCGGTCCAGCCGCTCCACCTGCCGGCTGCCGGCGACCGGGCCGGTCGAAGGCGCCGGCGTCGGCGCGGGTGTGGGAGCAGGTGTTGGCGCCGGCTTGGGAGCGGGCGTCGGGGCTGGCGTGGGTGCAGGCGTCGGCGCTGGCGTAGGGGCCGGCGTCGGCGCGGGTTTGGGTGCCGGCGTTGGTGCCGGTGCAGGCGTGGGCGCCGGTGCGGGAGTCGGCGCCGGCGTTGCGGCGGGGGTGCCACCCGCCGCGCAGAAGCCGACGGCCGTCATCGTCGACTTCGGCGCCAGCGTCTTGTTCCACTCCACGCCACTGAGCGTGACCGTCGAGCCACTCTGCTTCCACGTGGCGTTCCACATCTGGTTGACCGTGCCGCTCACCGTCAACGCGCCGCTCCAGGTGACGGCCTCGCTGTTGGGATTGGTCACCTGCACATTGGCGCAGTAGTTGCCCCCCCACTGGCTGCTGACCGTGTAGCTCAGCGTGACGGGGCTGGCCGCCAGCGCCGATGCGCTGTAGGCCAGGAACAAAGCTGCGGAGATCCCCCGCACTTTGAATCGGGACATGGTCAAACCTTTCTCGACGCGAGGCCGAACAATTGAACTGTCTGTCAGGAGAAAGGCGCCGACATGGCGGCGCCTTTCAGGCTCAGGGGCGCCAGGTCAGCGGCGTCTTGCTGTTGACGTCCGTGGCGCGGCCGACCGTGGAGGTGGCGTCCACATAGCCGGAGCGGTTGCCGCTGCTCAGGTTCAGGCCCACGCCGCGGTACTCCACGTCACCGTACAGGTTCAAGCTGCCCGAGGCGGCCTGGCCCGATTCGAAGAAGCCCAGCGGGTAGAAGGTGGTGCGCACCTGGGCCGAGCCGCCGACGACGAAGTTGTTGTTGCCCCACGGGCTGCCCGTCACGCCCACCACGCTC
>NZ_JBIGIA010000039.1:0-1699 GCF_043555975.1 Pelomonas nitida
CGCCTGGCGCCAGGACGAGGGCAAGGCGGTGCTGACCAAAGCCTTCGTGCCGCTGAAGTTCGAGCTGGGCGAAGCCTTCCAGTTCGACTGGAGCGAGGAGGGGCTGGTGGTCGGCGGCATCTACTACAAGGTGCAGGCCGCGCACCTGAAGCTGTGCGCCAGCCGAGCCTTCTGGCTGGTGGCCTATCCGAGTCAGGGCCACGAGATGCTGTTCGACGCGCACACGCGCGCGTTCGCAGCGCTGGGCGGCATTCCCCGGCGGGGCATCTACGACAACATGCGCACGGCCGTGGACAAGGTCAAGAAGGGCAAGGGTCGCGTCGTCAATGCGCGCTTCGCAGTCATGTGCAACCACTACCTGTTCGATCCGGACTTCTGCAACGTGGCCTCGGGTTGGGAGAAGGGTGTCGTCGAGAAGAACGTGCAGGACAGCCGGCGGCGCATCTGGATCGAAGCCCAGGCACTGCGCTGGGGCTCGTTCACCGAGCTCAACGCCTGGCTGGCCCAGCGCTGCCGCGCGCTGTGGGCCGAGCTGCGCCACCCCGAGCACAGCCAGTTCAGCGTGGCCGAGATGCTTGAGCACGAACTGGCGCACCTGATGCCCATGCCCGAACCGTTCGACGGCTATGTCGAGAACCCTGCGCGAGTGAGCAGCACCTGCCTGGTGTCGGTGGCGCGCAACCGCTACTTGGTGCCATGCGAGTTGGCGGGCCACATCGTCAGCGCGCGGCTGTACCCGAACCGGGTCGTCGTCGTGGCCGACGACAAGATCGTCGCCGAACATGAGCGGCTGAGTGACCGGGGACAGGCCCGCTACGACTGGCAGCACTACATCCCGCTGTTGTCCAGGAAGCCCGGTGTGCTGCGCAACGGCGCGCCGTTCGCCGACATGCCGGAGCCCTTGCTGCAACTGCAGCGCGCGCTGATGCGCCGCGCTGGTGGCGACCGCGTGATGGCGCAGGTGCTGGCGGCCGTGCCGACGGCGGGGTTGGAAGCCGTGTTGGTGGCCGTCAGCCTGGTGCTGGAGACGGGCGCGGTCAGCGCTGAGCATGTGCTCAATGTGCTGGCCCGGCTGAACGCCGCGCCGACGCCTGAGCAGGTGCAGACGGTCCTGCAAGTCAGCGAGCCTCCGACAAGCGACACCGGTCGCTACGACAGCCTGCGCGGGCCGCTGGACGTCGAGGAGGGTCACCATGCGTGACGTGACGGCAGACCTCAAGTCATTGCGGCTGTACGGCATGGCCGCGGCCTGGCGTGACCTGGTCGAGCAAGGCTCGCAGACGTAACTGGAGAGCGCCGGCTGGCTGATCGAGCACCTGCTGCAAGCCGAGACCAGCGACCGCGCCATGCGCTCGGTGAACTACCAAATGGGCGCGGCGAAGTTCCCGGTGCACCGCGACCTGGCGGGCTTCGACTTCGAGTCCTCGCGCGTGGAGCGCGCACTGATCGAGCAACTGGCCGGCACGGCGTTCACGGAACTGGCGCACAACGCCGTGTTCATCGGCGGCCCCGGCACCGGCAAAACGCACCTGGCGACCGCCATCGGCGTGGCCGGCATCACCCGGCACAGCAAACGGGTGCGGTTCTACTCGACGGTCGATCTGGTCAACGCACTGGAGCGAGAGAAGGCCGAGGGGCGTGCTGGCCGCATTGCGCTAACGCTGATGCACATGGACCTCGTGATCCTGGACGAACTGGG